>VBMB01000005.1 GCA_005878525.1 Methanobacteriota archaeon | reverse complement strand
GAAGACGAACCCGTTCGCGACGACGACATGAGAGTACGGCCCGAGGGGCTTCGGGTGGTTCGGGAGATCGGGGACGGCTCTCACGTCGTTCCGGGTCGGGAATGGTCCGATGACCAAAAGGATTGTGCCGAGGCGCTCGCCCTCATTCGGATTCCATCCTGCAAGGACATGATCGGCTTGGCGAAGACCTCGAATGTCAGGCCTTTTCTTCGTTCGCTATCAACGGTGTTTTGGAGACCTCGCTCGGCGCGAAACGGGCCGAAAATTCTTTGCTGCGCGAGTCCCATTTCCTTGAGCATCATGGTCGGTAGCCCGGCAGTGCCCAGGGAAGGCGTCGCGGCATACGTTGGCACGATGGTGGACCTGCATGCAGGAGAGCGACCCCGCAACCCCCTGAACTCCGCTCATGAACGAGTGATTCATGTAGCGAGGGACACCCGCCGGCGGACTGGCTTGGTCGTCGGCGCAATCGTCATCGCCGCAGTCCTCGCCGCCCTGTTCCTCCTTGGCTTGTTCCCGGTGTAGACGGTCGCATCGCGTTCGGAGATTAGATCCCGGGCTCCATTAGATGCAAGAGTATATTAAATTCGGACGGCGTTGATGGCGGGAACCCGAGAACCGACTGAGCCCACGCGGTGGGATTCCGGATGGCCAAGAGAGACCTTGTCTTTCGCATTGGCGGCGCCGCTGGAGACGGCGTCTCGTCGACCGCGGAGAGCTTCGCGAAGATTAGCGCGCGGAGCGGGCTGCACACCTGGACCTATTCGTCGTATCAGAGCGTGATCCGCGGTGGCCATGTCTGGACCCAGATCCGCGGAGGCCTCGATCCGGTCCTTTCTCACGGCGTCGACCCGGACGTCGTCGTGTGCCTGAACCAGCAGACGATGGACGTTCACCAGGGCCAAGTCAGCGAAGGCGGCGCGATCGTCTACGACACCGACGGGACGAAGCCGGATCCGACCAAACTTCGGGAGAAGGTCCGCCTCCTGGGCATCCCTCTTCGGAAGAAGGCGCAGAGCCTCTCCCCGAACGCGCTGATGCGGAACACAGTTGCCCTCGGCGCGGCCGTCCGGCTGTTCGACCTGGACTTCCGACACGTCGAGAGCGCCTTCAAGGATATCTGGGGAGACAAGAAGCCGGAGATCGTACAGCAGAACATCCAAGCCGCGAAACTCGGGGGAGACGCGGTCGGCGAGATGGGCGGTTCCCTGAACTTCGGACTGGCGTATCCGAACGAGCCCAAGTATCTGATGACCGGGAACGAAGCGATTTGTCTTGGTGCGCTCGCCGCAGGCGTGAAGTTCCTCGCGCAGTATCCGATGACGCCGGCATCGTCGATCCTCCATTGGATGGCCTCCCATGGCCCTCCGCATGGTGTCGTCGTCAAGCAGGTCGAGGACGAGCTCGCCGCGATGAACATGGCGGTCGGCGCGGGCTTCGCGGGGGTGCGCTCGATGACCGCCACGTCGGGCGGCGGATTCTCCCTGATGGTCGAGGCGATCGGGCAGGCCGGGATGACGGAGACCCCGTTGGTCGCGATCCTCGTGCAGCGCAGCGGTCCGTCGACCGGATTGCCAACGAAGACGGAGCAAGGGGACCTGAACCTCGCCCTTGGTGCGGGCCAGGGAGATTGGCCGCGCGCGATCCTAGCGCCCCGCAACCCGGAAGAATGCTTCCGCCTCACCGCGCAGGCCTTCAACCTCGCGGAAATCTATCAGACGCCGATCATCGTGATCTCGGATCTCTACCTCGGCGAAGGCTACCGCACGGTCGAGAAGCCGGACTTCAACGTCCCGATCGTCCGCGGCATGTCCGCGGCGAACGGCGCGGAGGTGAAGGACTTCAAGCGATACCGCCTCACGGAGAGCGGCGTGAGTCCTCGGGCGATTCCGGGCATGAAAGGATATCAGTTCGTCGCCGCGACGGACGAGCACATGGAGAACAGCGAGCTCATCTCCGACGTCCTCGCCGGGATCCCGGAATACGTCACCGAGCGCAATCGGATGCACGAGAAACGGATGCGGAAGCTCGACGGTCTGCGGAAGGACACGCCGCCCCCGGAGCTCTGGGGACCCGAGGACGCGGACCTTACGTTGATCCACTGGGGGTCCACCTGGGGCGCCGCCCACGAGGCGATCCAGAACGTCGAGGGACGCGGAATCCGGGTGAACAGCCTAGAGTTCCCGACCCTGTTCCCGTTCCATACGGACGCGACGCTCGCCCTCCTCAAGGACGTGAAACAGAGCCTCGCAATCGAGGGCAACTACACCGGCCAGTTCACGCGGCTCCTCCGCTCGGAGACCGGCTACAAGCCGGACCACTTCTTCGGAAAATACGACGGCGAGCCCTTTACCTGGAGAGACATCGCGGACAAGATCCTGGAGGCGGTCGCATGAAACTCGAGTTCGAGATGGACACGTACAAGTCCGAGATCAAGCCGACGTGGTGTCCGGGGTGCGGGGACTTCGCGGTCCTGCGGGCGCTGCAGATGGCGATCCACACGCTCCAACTCGAGCCCTGGAACGTCGTCATCGTCTCCGGCATCGGCTGCTCGAGCAACTTGCCGCACTTCCTATCGACGTACGGATTCCACGCGATTCACGGCCGAGCGCTCCCAGTGGCGGAGGGCGTGAAGCTCGCGAATCCAGATCTCCAGGTCATCGTCACGGGGGGCGATGGGGATGGATACGGGATCGGCGTGGGGCACTTCATCCACGCCATGCGCCGCAACTTCGACATCACATACCTCGTGATGAACAACCAGATCTATGGGCTCACGACGGGCCAGGCGAGTCCCACCTCCGAGAAAGGGATGAAGACGAAGTCCACGCCGATCGAAGGAGTCATCGAGAACCCCGTCGATCCGATTTCCCTCGCCCTGGCATCGGGGGCCACGTACGTGGCGAGGGCCTTCAGCGGGGACGTGAAGGGCATGGCGGAGCTCGTCAAGAACGGCATCGACCACCATGGATTCTCCCTCATCGACTGCATGTCCCCCTGCGTCACGTACAACAAGGTCAACACGTACGATTTCTTCCGCGAGCGCGTCTACGACCTGCAGAAGGACGGCCACGATCCGAGCGACATGAAGGCCGCCTTCGCGAAAGCGATCGAGTGGCCCTTCGTGGGGCGGGACCGGATTCCGCTCGGTCTGTTCTACCGGACCGAGAAGGTCCCGACGTACGAGGACCTGGAGCCCGCTCTGAAGAAAGGCTCACCGGTGCGCCAGCCCCTCGGGGTCGAGGACCCGGACGAACTCCTCTCGGAGTTCTTGTAGCCGACGCCTGCCGTGGGACTCGTGAGAATCCCCGGTTTTCTCCGACCAGGATGACCGTGATCCGCCCCGGGCGCTCTCGTTCGTAGATCACGAGCTCTTGCGTTCGATGCGCGGGAACTCAAGGACTCGGTTCTCCTCTTCCCCCGGTCGAGCAACGTCTCGGCTCCGATGAGATTGCCGTTCTGGAAATGGTGGTATGCCGCACAGATCTGGATGAGCCCCTGGAGGAACACCTTCGACTTGCCGGGCTCCCGTTTCCAGAGATCCTCCAGGACCTCGTGGGCCTCGAAGAAGTATTCCTCGTTGAAGAGCCGGATGCCCTGGTCGATCGGGTCCAGGCCGGCCGGCGGTTCCTGTTCCACCATCGCTCGACGGAAGAGCGCGGCGACAATCAACTTTCCGCCCCACCGGGACGACGGGCGTCTCGTCCGGGAGACAGCATCGTTCGGATGATCTCAGGCGCGTACGTTCCCCGTTCCGTCACGGTCGTGGTGATGAGCTCCGAGGGCGTGACCTCGAACGTCGAATTCATCGAAGGGATGCGCAAACCCGGCCACGTGGCCGCGTCGTACCGGGCATCGAACTTCAGCGTTTCGCACGCGACGTAGAACGGCTTCTTGCGGTCCGCTGCGACTGTGGCGAGACCGCGTGTGCCGACCTTGTTGACGACCGCCCCGTCGCGCAAGACGCTGTCCGCCCCGACGAGGACGCACGACGCCCGCGCGAGGAGCGAGGCGCCTTCCGCATCCGGGATCGCCATGGATGGGACCCCGGCATCCGAGAGGGCGCTCGCGAGCGTCCGTCCCTCGAACAGCGGCCCGGACTCCAGGACGTACGCTCGGTTGACGTGTCCCCGGCCGTGGGCCATCTTGATCGCCTCGAGGACGTTGTCGCTGTAGCTGAGCGTGATGATCGTCGCGTGAGGCGGCACGACCTTCAGGAACGTCCGTGCGATCCGATCCCGTGCACGATCCAACTCCGTTCGGACTTCCACGAGGACGGACCGTGGGTCGAGTCCCTCGGAAATGAGTCGCGCGACGAGGTGGGCCACGTTGTGCACGATGGCCATCGCGGGTTGCGCGTCCGAGAGCCGCCTCGCGACTTCGTTGAGATCCTTCGGATCCGGATGACCTTTCGCGTCGATCACCGCGAATCCCATCACGTCGACGGCGAGGCGCGCCAGCTTCGACGCACCGCTCGTCCGGTCTTCCGCGATGGAGAGGATCGCCTCCTCAACCGGTGCGGGCAGCATGCTCCATCCGCTCGTGATACGCCGCGAGGCCGGTGATGCTCACGCGGATCCGACGCTCGAGGAAATCCCGCGGGTAGCGTTTCGCGGCGCGGCAGCTCATGTCGTACAACTCGCGGAGGACGCCGTCCTCGCCCATCGAAGCGAGCTTGTTCCGGACGATTTGGGCCCAGGCCGGGTAGGCCGCCATCATCGCCTCGATTGCGGCGGCCGGCTTAGAGTGGGGCCCATAGTGGCTGAAGAGGAGGCCGCGCGGCTTGAGGGCGAGCAGTCGCCGGAACGTCTCGAGATTCTGCTCCAGGTCGAACGCGGGCGCCGGCGCGATCGGCATGAGGATCTCGTCGCCGGGGAAGTAGAGGCCCGCGGCATCGCCCGTGTACACACAGCGGTTGAGTTCGTCGAGGATCGTCAGTTCGTGCGGCGCGTGTCCCGGCGAGTCGAAGAAGACGAGCGAATGCTTCCCGAGGTCGAGTCGATCGCGGTCTTTGACGGAGACCAGCCGGTCGGCCGGAATCGGCTTCATCGTCCCGAAGATCTCCGCCTCGGTCGGCCCGAGCGCCTGTCGCGCGCTCGTGACGAGTCTCGTGGGATCGACGAGATGCTTGTAGCCTCGCTCGTGGACGTAGACCTTCGCGGCAGTCATGGAGTCGAGCAAGAACCCGGCTCCCCCGGCATGATCCAAGTGAATGTGGGACACCACGACCGCGTCGATCTGTTGGGGCCGCAGCCCGAACGCGTGGACCGCCTCGAGGATCCGTTCCGCGTCCCACGACGTCCCCGTCTCGATGATCGCCTTTCGCGCGTCGTCGATCAGGTACACGGCCCCGAAGGCGCGCTGGCCGAACATGTGAACGTCGGCCAAGTGGGTCTCCGCGTCGAACGAGAGCGGCTGAAAGGTCATCGGTGCCGCTGGATGGTATGACCACAAATGTAGCTTTGTATGACCGAGTCCGGAGTTCCGCCGTGTCCGCGACATTCGGTCGTCGGGAATCTCTTTCTACCCGACGGTGGCTTTCCGGAATTTGCGGCGGTAGCCAAGCACGGAAACGGCGCGAGATTTAGGGTCTCGTCCTGCAGAGGTTCCCAGGTTCGAATCCTGGCCGCCGCATCACTTCTCCACGTCGAGCAACGCGACCTTCTCGAGGACGAGGTCGGCCCCTTGGCTCTCGGAGACGGTCCCGGCCGCCTGATCGGAGATACCAAAGTCTTCGAGGGACTTTCCTTCCGCGTTGAGGACTCCGTCGTCGCGGGTCCATCCCATGTCGCGGATGAAGTCGTCGACCCTCGCCGAACCGAAGAGGACCACGCCGATGGCTGTCGTATCCGGGCGGAGGCCGACCGAGCGAATCGCGTCCTGAACTTGACGCGCCCCGGCCGCATAGAGCAAGGTCTCCATCGCAACGGACCGCGAGGACATCGTCCGCGCGTCCCGCGCCCGGATCGCGTGAAGGGCCGCGGACTCGAGATGTTCCCGGCCGAAGACCGATCGCGCGTCGAGGAGGCATACCTCCGCCCCGCGAGCGGAAGCCCACTCCGCCGCGGTTCGGACCACGGATTCCGGATTGACCACGGAAGCTTTCGTCCCCGCGATGTCGAAGGTCACGGGAAGTCCCCGAGGGCCGCTTGGCCTTCGATCTCCCGGACATCCACGGGCACGCCGACCTGTTCCTTGATCTTCATCGCAAGGGCGGAGCCGATCGTCGGGATGCGGGCGAGGTCGCTGGGATTCGCCTTTTGCAGGTCCTTCAACGTCTTGTAGCCCCGCTGGAACAGCGCCCGTCCGCGGACCCGGCCGACGCCCTTGAGGGAGATCAACTCGAGGAGCTCTTCCTTGATGCCGTACTGGACCTGGATCGTGAGACGTGTGAGCGCTCGGACCTTCTTCTTGTTGAAGATCCGGCCGAGTTCGCCCATGGAGTAGAGGAGCCACTCCGCTTGGTCCGTCATGCGGCGGATGTCTCCGGGGCCGATGCCGAATTTCTTCGTGACTTCCTCCTCCGTCCGCTCCGTGATCCAGTCATCGAGGAGGGAGGCGGTCTTGACCTCCGCAAGGAAGAAGTCGTAGTCCTCGACCGGGAACGTGAGATCCGCTTCCTCGATTTTCTGCTCTACCCACGCATAGTCGCCGCGGCGCAGATAGAGCTTGGGCATGTCCGGGGTCGTGCAGATGGTCCAGAGGTGGAAGAAACGATCGTCGCGGGCCTGGTGTAGCGCGTCGCGCATCTTGACAGCGCTGAGCGGGTCGATGTATAGGTCGCTAGTCCGCTTCCCGAAGAATGTGGCTTTGAGGAAGCCATCTTGCCTGTTGATGAACTCCTCTTTTGTGAGAAAATCAAGGACATCGAGGATCTTGCCTCGGATCGCGTGGACATCGCCCGTGAAAGCGAGGAACGTGCGGTTGAAGAACGCGAAGAGATCCTCCTCCGTGCCGACATGACCGGTGGCGATGTTCGCGAGGACGTGCATCCGAAGGGCGGGCTCGGATCCAAGTTTGGACTCGATTGCCTCGGGCTCGCTGAGGAAGTAATCCTGCATGAGCTCGTCGATGTCATCTTCATCTTTCGCGACCAGAATCGCCTCACCATACGGATCGTATTTCGGTCGGCCTGCCCGCCCGCACATCTGTTTCACTTCGAGGACGGGAATTCGCGTGAGGCCGAGGTTGACGTCGAATCTGTTCAAGTCTCTGACGATCACGCGCCGAGCGGGGAGATTGATGCCCGCTGAATTATGAACTGCGAAGGCAAACGAGCACACGTAGCTCTCGTCGCCCTCAACATGAAGATTGTACACCTCTCCACTGTACTGCACAGTTCGAACTTTGCGCACGGGCGAGCGGAACGACCCGCCGACAAGATTCTTCGTGTTGTAAGTGCGGTTTCCCCTCAGAATGTTCCGCGGGTGTACGTCCATGACGGTCGAGAGGAACGCGTTTCCCTGCGTGCCGCTGAGGCAAAGATGATACTGTGTATGCTTCCCGATTCCCCGCGGTGGTGCCGTCCGCACGGAGGGCATGAAGCCGAGGCGCCTCAGCATTCTGCCCATTTGTTCGGCCAACCTCGGCGAGACTGTGGTATATCGTGCCTTCTGGAATCCCCCAGGGTCGATCGTTCCGTCGCCCTTCCAGGCTCCCCGGACCAGGGCCCGAACGGTGTTGTCCGGCGCGTTCATTAGGGATTCGGGAAAGTGTTTGTTGGGAGCCGTCCGGCCAAACTCTCCATCGAAGAATTCAGCTAGTGCTCTCGAGCAACAGGCAACCCGACGGCGATGGCGGGTATAATCCCTCACATAGACGACGACATTGAACAGAAGCGGCAGCGTTTCTTGGAGAAAGCGGGTCAAATCGTGTTCGTACGTGGCGATGCCGAAACCAACGTCACCGTTGCGGCCGGTAAATCCCTCGGCGACGTACAATCCGAAGAGCTCGGCAGTTCGTTCATCGACCTCGACGGTTTGCGGAAGCGGACGGGCAGTTGGATGCGGGAAGACGGATCCGAACTGGTTCCGCCCAACGAACACCTTTTGGTGAATCTGGATCGTCCTCCGACCGCCATCCGCGAATACCTCAGGCATTTCGACCGGCGACATCACCTCGTCGTCAATCCGCAGGGCGCTCGCGCGGACCCATTCCGGCGGACCCCGGATCATGACGTGCCAGATGCCGTCCACGCCATGATGACCGAACCGGTATCGATCGTTTCTGAGGACACGATGTCGCGGTGTCATTCGGACTGGTACCATGCCGTCTGCTTTCACCTCCAGGAGGGGCCCCTCATACGCGCGCTTCGAAGTAGACAGGACTCTGCGGAACCTGCCCTGGTGGCTTAGAACGAAATCTCCTGGACGAATCGCAGAAATTCTTACAGGGCCTCGCTGTGTCGTGATGAGGGTATCCGGATGGAGGCAGAGAGTCGGAGTGGCCACTAGGCATCTGATCCGCCCTTTCCGAAACTCCTTCTCGACAAGGCTTCTTTGGGGGTTGGTCAATCCAGCGTGGTGGAACGCAGTGCCCCCGTCGAGGCACTTTCCAAGTCTGGCCGCCATGGAAGTGGCCTCATCCTGCTCATGAATCATCGATCGGGCGACCTTCTCGAGATGCTCGAGTTCGTTGTCTGGCAGTTTCCGCCGCACATCGCGGGTGAGAGAGCGGGCCAACGCTTCAGCCGAACGACGAGTGTTCACGAAGATCAAAGCTTGGCCGCCGGAGGCCATGATGTCTGTCACGAGCCCAGAAAGGTCGTCCTCCTCGGCACGGACTTCTTGAACTGATTGGTCCGTGAAGTGAACGAGTCTATCGTGATAGACACCCTGCTTCAGGGGCACCGGCCGCCACTCACTCCTGATGTGTTCCGCTTCGAGCCACCGCGCGAGTTCCTCGGAATTCTTGATTGTCGCGCTCAGGGCAAGGACTTGGGCCCCAGGGTTGACCTGTCGCAACTTGGCGAGGGTTACCTCCAGCGTCGGCCCCCGATCCGCGTCGTTGATGAGATGGACCTCGTCGGCGACGACGACGGAGAGCCGCTGCAACCAGTTCGTCTTGTGTCGGAGGAGGCTGTCGGCCCTCTCGGAGGTTGCGACGATGACGTCGAGACGTTCGAGGTTCGGGTCAACTGAGTCGTAGTCCCCAACGCTGATGCCGACCTTGATCCCGAGCGGTTCGAACTCTTTCAGGTCCTCATATTTTTCCGCGGCGAGGGCCCGCAGCGGCACGATGTAGAGTGCCTTTCCTCCCGAGTTCCTCGATCCCCTGCTTCTTCAGGATCTCCACAATCCGGGTATCGAGACCCAAGTCCGCGACACGCATCTCTCATCCGATGCGACGCGGTCCGCATAAAGGTTCTCGGGGGAGGCGCGAGCGATTCACCTTCCCGGAGACCCAGGGCCCTTGCCCGGGAGCCGCTCCGACCGCGCTGCCCGTCGAATCGGATCTGCCCGGCCTACCGCACGAGCCCCAGCTGCTTCAGGAATTCGAGTTGGTCGTAGTAGACGTGGCTCTCCGAAATCTCGCCTCCTTCCACTTTGTACACGACGCATCCTCGAAGGTCGATTCGATTCCCGGTGGGCGGGACGACGCCGTCACTCTCCGGCCCAAGCAACCGTCGGTCGAAGCCATGGCGCAGCGGCCCTTTGTGCGTTCCCGTAATGAGGAGCTCCACGCAAACCCAGTCGCCCTGTCCGAAGCCTCGCACCCGGGTCCACGAGAGATCCGGCAAGGCCTCGCCCCAGGCCTGGAGTCGCTCCTGGACCGCTTCGCGACCCTTCACCGGCTCCGGCAAGTCCGGGCTCGACATGACGATATTGTCCACGTGGAGACCCCACAGATGGTCCCAGTTCCGCTCGTTGATTGCTTCAAAGGCGGCATCAACCATGTGAAGGTTCTGTTCGACGGTCATCTCGGTTTTCCACCCCCTAGTAAGCGCATGGAAGCCGGACGATATCGATGGATTACCGATGCGGCAATCTCGTCGGACTGCCGAAACGTCGACGTGACCAACGCGCAGATTCGCTGGACCCAAAGCCTTTAGGGGGCACAATGCACCCACCGAACCCGCGGGGAGGGGTGCGCCGCTCTTTGGCTCCTCACGTAATCATGACTGATGCCGTTTTTGAGATTTGGCAACCGTTTCAAGGGTTTCGGACAAACAGTCGACACTCTTTAGTAACCGGAGCGAGGTACAGACCTGCGAAGGAATGCAGGTGAGGCGGCGGGAGTACCTTCTCGCTTACCTGGCTGTGGTGTTGGCGATTGCCTTTACCGCGGCACCTGCCGTAGCAATGTATCCCGGGGGAGGGGGCGGTGGAGGCTGCCCCACCGCCACCGTGACCTTCCGCATTTACGAGACTACCCAGAATCCTTGGGCTGGCTCCGTGGGTTCGATCACTTTCGGGGTCAATAGCAATACGTATCTTGATGGTGGGACGGCGACCGTCAGCGTGAACTGCGGAATGACCGGGTACCCGATCTCCGCCTGGGCGCCCTCCCCATGGCAGTTCGACGCTTGGGTGACCTCGACGGACGGCCACTTCGGAAGCCCGACCTCAGCCTCGACGGTTTTCTACACAGGTTCCTCCGGGGGGATCATTGCTCTCATCTTGTACAAGCCTGCCGAAGCTGGGGGATATGAATCATACGCGAAGTCGCAGACGCAGTCCTCCGCGCTCATAACCTTGCCCAACAGTTTGAGTTGGGTCGACGTTCTCTCTCCAGTCTCGACAGATTATGGGGACTTCTTGCCCCTCGGCGTTAGCTTGGGAGGGGTAAATGCACAGCCAACGTTCCAATCCGGCGTCATGATCATCATCCCGAAACCAGGTTCCACGACTACCTTCTGCGACACAGGCCCTGGCTCCGGGGGCTGTTACACGACTTCTGTCGCCAAGATGTGCGGGTATACGATGTACATGCCAAATCTGTTTTCGGCGGTTTTCCACTTCTATTGCAACGAGATCCCTGGAATCTCATACGGCCACTCGGTGTTCGTACAGGCGCAGTACAACCCTCAGTACGGGACAGTGAGTTTTACCATCATCGACAGGAGCACGGGGTACGGGTTACTTGCTGCCGTGAGCTTCACACCGGACCTAACAACGGCCATTGCAGGTGTACTCGCCTTGCCCTGCAGCAACGTTAACGGAAACACCGATGCATTCGTTCACGCTCCGAATGGAGCTGGTGGTGGTGGCTCGGCGCAGAGTAACTGCTATGGCATGCCGAACTTCGGACCGATTAGTTTCTCGGGCGTCTCTTCCTCTGCTTTCCCGAACCTTGCAGGATCCGTGCTCCATTCGGACCTTCAGGGCTACGCCCTGTCGGACTACTCCGGGATTCAGTGGGCCGCTGCCGGAGGCTTGGCCCCGACCAACCCCGCGTCCTTCTCGGTCACTTACTATCACTAGGTGCCTCGCCTCGGCTGACCGGTGCGCTCATCTAAAGATACCAGTATCGCGGAAGGTTCCGGCTCGCAGCTAGGTCGCGCTCAATGGGTGTCACGACGCTGGCCAGACACATGGCGAGGACGCGACTCCTTACCCTTTTAGCGAAGAGACGAATACTGCAATGTGGCCGCGCCGCCGTTGAACCTGCAGAACCGGATGGAGCGACAGCAAGACATCAACTTTCACGCGACCCCCTCCCCTGAATTCCTTCCCCAAGGGTTCGGTGGGTGTGTGCCCCCCCAAAGCCTTTAGGACATCCATCATTTCGGTCCGACCGATGGTGGACCTCCGGACCGAGATCGCCGGGGTGCAGCTCCGGAACCCGACGATGCTCGCCTCCGGATTTCTCGACGAGACGGGCGGGTCTATGGCCCGCGTCTACAAAGCCGGCGCCGGCGCCGTCGTCACCAAGAGCATCGGACCGCAGCCTCGCGAAGGTTATCCGAACCCGACGATCGTCGAGCTCGATGCCGGCCTGTTGAATGCCGTCGGCCTGCCGAACCCGGGGATTGTCGAGTACGAGCACGAGGTGAAGCGGGCTCGGAAGGCGGGGGCGGTCGTCATCGGCTCCGTGTTCGGAAAGGACGCCGGCGAGTACGCGAGCGTCGCCGCCAAAATGGCCTCCTACAGCGTCCAGGCGATCGAACTGAATCTCTCCTGCCCCCACGCGAAAGGCCTCGGGACGGAGATCGCCCAGGATGAGGCCGCGGTGCGGGACTTCACCCGGGCCGTTAAAGACGCCGTCTCTCTGCCGGTCTTCCCGAAGCTCTCTCCGAACGTCCAAGACATCGCATCTTTCGCGGTCGCGGCGGAGGAAGGCGGCGCGGACGGGATCGTCGCAATCAACACGGTGAAAGCGATGGCGATCGTCCCTGAGCTGAAGATGCCCTTCCTTGCTAACAAGTTCGGCGGTCTGAGCGGCCCCGCGATCCGGCCGATCGGCGTGCGGGCGGTGTACGACATCTGCGAGAAGGTCCACATCCCCGTGGTCGGCGTGGGCGGTGTGGGATCCGGACGGGACGCCCTGGAGTACATCATGGCGGGTGCCTGCGCCGTCCAGGTCGGCACCGCGATCATCCCGAAAGGCCTCGCCGTGTTCGAGGAGATCACGAAGGAGATGGCGTCCCTCCTCGAGGAGGCCGGATTCGGCTCCGTCTCGGAAGCGATCGGGGTCGCCCATGCCTAAGTTCGAGGTCGTCCCGATCCTCGAACTCGTGCGGGAGACGCCCACCACGATGACGTACCGGTTCCGCGGCGACTTCGGCGGGCAACCGGGCCAGTTCCTCATGGTCTGGATCCCGCGCTACGACGAGCTTCCGATGGCGCTCTCGTACCTCGGCGCGGTCAAGGGCATCACGGTCCACGACTACGGGGACGCGACCCACGCCTTCGCCACGTTCAGCGCGGGCGACCGGATCGGCATCCGCGGGCCGTACGGGAACGCGTTCCGCCTCGAGGGCGAAAAGATCCTCGCGGTCGGTGGCGGGAGCGGGATGGCCTCGATGATCGCCGCGATCGAGGCGTTCGCGCAGCAAGGCGCCCAGGTCGTGACCGCCGCCGGTGCGAAGACCGCGGCGGAACTGCTGTTCGTCGAGCGCGCGAACGCGAGCGGGGAGGTCCACATCGCGACGGACGACGGCTCCCGCGGGTTCGCCGGATTCGCACCCGCGCTCGCAGAGAAACTCGTGGATCGGGAGAAGTTCGACCAGATCCTGACGTGCGGCCCAGAACGGATGATGAAGGCCGTGGTCGACCTTGCGAAGGCGCGCAGGATCCCGATTCAGGCGAGCCTCGAGCGGTATATGAAGTGCGGGATCGGCATATGCGATGCGTGCTCAGTGGACGACCGCCTGATATGTTTGGACGGCCCGATCTTCACGGCGGATCAGCTCGACGGATTCGAGGAGTTCGGCAAGTTCCGGCGGGACAAGAGCGGCCGACGGATTCCGGCGTGAGGTCCCGCGAAGCAGGTTGGACTCCAGTCAGCCTGCAGATTGCGCAGGCTGGAGGCAGGCCGAGCCCGATATCTTGATATCCGGCATCCGGCATCGTGCGCGGGCGGAGTTGGACAACGGATGAAAGACGTGAACTCGATCGCGAAGAGGGCCATGGAATACAAGGAGAAAGGCCTCTCCGAGAAGGAGATCGCGGACGAGTTGCACCTGTCCCCCGAGACGGTCACCTGGCTCCTGACCCGCGGGATCAAGGGAGGAGAGGCGCCAAAAGACGTGAAGATCGGTTGGCGGTCCGTTGGCGTATACGGGAACCGCATCGGGTTCATGGCCGCGGCAATGTCGGACATCGCCCTGGAGGAGCTCGAGAAACGGCAGATGGACGCGGATTCAATCGTCGGCGTTGCGATTAACGGGATTCCCCTCGCCGCATTGATCAGCGAAGAGCTGGGGAAGGAGCTCATCGTCTACCGGCCCAGCGAGGAGCGGCACGGCAAAGGCGGGGCCTTCTCCTCGAACTACGCCTCTCCGCAGGGCAAGAAAGTCCTAATCGTCGACGACGTCGTCTCGACGGGTGACACGATCAAGGCTGCGATCTCGGATGTCCACGAGTCCGGCGGCACCGCGGTCTTGGCGGTCGTCCTCGTGAACAAGACGGCCCACGACGAACTCGCGGGCGTGCCGCTGCGCGCCCTGATTCGCGCACGGTCGATCTGAAACGGCCTCGGAAGTCGCCATCCGCCCACGGAGGCCTTGGAACGAATCGTAACTCTTAAGGCCCCGGAGCGACAATCATTGCAACGTGGCGGAGGCGGGTCGAATGTGGCGACGAAAGTGGAGCCCTCGACGGCGGCGGGCGTTCGCGGAAGTCGTCTTCCCGTTGATCCTCTTGGGACTGTTCCTCGAGTTCCTCTTCCTCTTTGTCATGCAGTCTGCGGCGGTCGAATGGCTCCTAGTCCTCCCCGCCATCGGCACGCTGTTCGGTCTCATGTGGTTGGTGAGCCGCGAGCCCGCAAACCTTTAGGCTCCTCCGGAGTTGTGCGTCGCGCGGTGGGACGCGCTGACGCACTGGTATGATGACCTCCTCGTCGAGGCGAAGGCGTACGTCGGCGAGAAGCGGGACCTTGTCATTAACGCGGGCCTCAGCGTCAGCGGCTTGCAGCACGTCGGTCGGCTCCGCGGCGAGATCACACTCTCCCAGCTTCTGAGCCGCAGTTTTCGGGAGCATCGGCGGAACGCGCTCCAGAGCTTGGTCCTGTACACACAGGACGAGTGGAAGGCAAAGGAGACCCAGGTCGCCCAGTTCACGAGGGAAGATGGACGCAAGTACGCGGGCCGCCGGCTCATCGACGTGCCGGATCCCGCCGGGTGCCATGCGAATTGGGTCGAGCACTTCTGGCAAGATTTCGGCGGCGTCCTGGACCGGTTCGCGCCCGGTATCCGGATCGTGACGACGACGGATACGTACCGCGATCCGGAGATGCAGGCGCTCGTCCGCGATCTGGCGTCGCGGGCGGAGGAGGTCCGCGCGACCGTCAACAAGTACCGAGCCCGCCACCCGTATCCTGCGGGGTGGATTCCGTTCGAAGCGTTCTGCGAGAACTGCGGGACGATCGGCGCCACGACCACATCGATCGACGGAACGTTGGCATCATATCGATGCGAGCGATGCGGGCACAGCGGCAAGTCCTCGATTGAGAAAGGGAAGCTGAACTGGCGACTCGAATGGCCCGCCCTCTGGAAGGTCTATCGCGTGGACATCGAGCCGTTCGGGAAGGACCACGCGACGCCGGGTGGCTCGCGGGACTCCTGTGCGGAAATCGCGGAGACGATCATGCACTTCCGGCCCCCGATGGGCATCCCGTACGAATGGGTCGGCATCGCGGACCGAGGGAAGGATCTCGGAGATATGGGCTCGTCGGACTTCCTCGGCTTCTCGCCGGCGCAGTGGGTGGAGGTCGGGGATCCAGAGGTCCTGCGATACATCTATGCCTTCAATCCGATCGTCCGGCGGGTGGTCCTCGACCTGTATCGCGTCGACTCGTACCACGACACGTTCGATCGCGCGGAAGCCGCGTTCTACTCGGAGAAACGCCAAGGCGACGAGGATGACCAAGCGCGATCGTATGAGCTCGCATACCTCGCGTCCCCGCCGAAGGAGAAGCCCTTCGCGCTTTCGTACCGCCACGCGGCCTTCTTGTCCCAGATCAGCCCCGAATCCGATCGGCTTGAGTGGTGTCTGAACCGCATGCGGGACACGGGAATGCTGACTCGACGCGCGACCGAATTTGAGCGCGCGCGAATCGCGAGGCGCCTGGCGCAGTCGCGCGTCTGGGTGGAGAAGTATGCAACCGAAAACCGTGTGAAGCTGCTCGAGTCCCTCACAACCCAGGTGAAATCACAGCTCGACCCAGACGATCGGAAGGCGCTGCGTCTGTTTGCAACGAAAGCGGCCGCCCTTCGCTGGAACGAGGAGTCGATCAAGGAATCGATGGTCTCGCTCACGAAGAAGGGCGGCCTGCCCGTCGAGACGGGCCGGTTCTTCCGCGACCTGTACCTCGTCTTGCTCGGATCGGAAAGGGGCCCGCGCGCCGCGCCGTTTCTCGCGGTGTTGGAAGAGGACTGGGTGTTACGCCGACTCAACGAAGCGGCCCAGTAAGAAAAGTCAATATACGCCCTCTCCGTTGAATCGCGTTCGCAGCCCCGTGGTCTAGCGGCCAATCGTGACCGCGATGCGGTCGCGGGCCAGTGATTCGAGGCTCTGGATCGGCCGAACACGCCGAGGGGAGACCTCGCGACGGCAGTTCGAATCTGCCCGGGGCTATCCTTCCTATCCCGCGAGGATCGGCAACGCCTTCGGCACGACCACGGACCGGAAGGCGTGACGGCCGACGAAGCTACACGTTCCCGGACCCATGTCAGCGGCCATGGCCGGCTCGAAATCCTTGATGAGCGCGGACGAGGTCTTCGTACGCACGGATCTCGAGGTCCATCCTCTGAGAATCCCAGCCCAAGACCTTTCCCATCCGTTCCGCCACCATCGCCGCCGCGCGCACTCCTTGGTCCGGCGACTCGTAGAAGAGACCCAGCCGGCGGACCAACACGTCTGAGATGGTCATGGCCATCTCTTCATCCATCGCGATGTCCACCTCCGCCCATGTGTGCGGAGTCGACGCGAGGATTCGTTCTCGGGCAGACGGCAGGCCGAGGAACCGGCGCACTTGCTCCGGCGCGTAGCGACCTTGGAGATGCAGAGCGGTCTCCTCGTCGAAACCAAGGCCCGTGAACTCATCGAGTGGACTGAGTGGAGGGCCGAGAGGACGATTCCGCGTGGCGCTCGACCGCGGGCGACGGAGTCGGAGTGCGAGGAGCCCGCCGACCTCTTCGGCCATGATCCGATGCGTCGTCAGCTTGCCGCCCGTCACCGAGATGAGACCGTCGGGGTCCCAGAAGATCGCGTGATTCCTGGAAGTGTCCGATTCCGATTTCTCCGCTCCGCCTTTGCGGAGGAGGGGACGCAGGCCTGCGTATGCGCTGACGACGTCGGCAGGGCCGAGATGGGCGTCCGGGAAGGCCGCGTTCACCGTCTCGAGGAGATAGGCGACGTCTCCTGAGTCCGGGACGACCCGATCCGGGTCGCCGCGAAAGTCCGTGTCGGTCGTGCCCACGAGGGCCAAGTTCCCCCAAGGAAGCACGAACACGACCCGGCCATCACGCTTTGTGCTGAGGGCGAGGGCAGAGCGGTTCCCAATCTTCGCGCGCGGGACGAAGACGTGAATCCCCTTCGTCGGCCGGATGGTTGGACCGCGTCGGGCGGTTCGGACGCGGTCGAGCCAGACCCCGGTCGCGTTCACCACGAACCGGGCCGAGACCTCGAAGGAAGCACCTGCAATCGCATCCCGGAGTCGCGCGCCTGCGACACGACCTCCCTGGTGGACGAGGCCCTCAACCTCGACATGGTTCGCGACGATTGCTCCGGCTGCGCCAGCATCTTGCACGATCGCGAGCACGAGCCGGGAGTCGTCGGTCCACGCGTCATAGTAGAGTCCGGCTCCCGCGAGTCCGCGCTCTGCGATCCGTGGCTCTCGCTCCCGGGCCTCCTCGGCCGAGAGCCAAGATCGGCGAGGAAGCGTCTTCTCCTTCGACAACAAGTCGTAGAGAAACAGACCGAACCGGAGGACTGTTCTCCTGGGACCGTGGTCGACGTACGTCGGGATGAGGAACGAGAGCGGGTGGACGAGGCCCGGGGCGTTCCGGAGCAAGAGGTCCCGCTCTCGGACGGCACGCCGGACGAGGCCGAACCGATAATTCCGCAGGTATCGGAGCCCCCCATGGACCAGCCGCGACGTCTTGCCGCTCGTCCCGGACGCGAAGTCGCCCCGATCGACGAGGGCCGTGGCGAAGCCGCGACACGCAACGTCTCGCGCGACACCCGCGCCGACGACTCCGCCACCCACCACGAGGACGTCGAAGGATTCGTTCCGCATCCGCTCCAGGTTTGCGGCGCGCGTTCGAGCAGAGAACTCCGTCACGGTGATCCCATCGTGAGGGTCCCCGGGTTCCTGATCCCGGGCGGGTCGAGCTCCCGCTTCGGGGCTCGATAGCCGACAATCCTGTCGTCTCCGACGCGCCACCCCCACCATCTGACCGGTCGTGCGCCCAACGTGGCTCGAAATGAATCGGCCGATAAAGACGTTCCTCCACGGTCTCGTGCCGCGCGGTCCCAAAGGATTAAACTCGGAGGTACCATGGGGCCGCACCGGGAGGGGACGGGGACGATCGTCGGCCGCGAGGCGATTCTGAAAGTCCTGGAGTCGTACGATCCGTCCGCCATCCGGCTCGCGACAATCGGTTCGCACTCCGCGCTTGACGTGTGCGACGGTGCCGTCGAGGAGGGATTCCCGACCCTGGTCGTCTGCGAGAAGGGCCGCGAGACCCCGTACGCGCGATACTTCCGCGCGATGCGGGACAAAGAAGGCCGCCCCGTCCGAGGGATGGTCGACGAGGTGATCGTGCTCTCGAAGTTTCGGGACGTATTGAGCGAAAAGGTGCAGGACCGCCTTCGCAAGTCGAACGCGGTCTTCATCCCGAATCGTTCGTTCACATCGTACTGCGACCTCGACGAAATCGAGCGATCGTTCCGGGTGCCTCTGTTCGGGAGTCGGAACCTCCTACGCACCGAGGAGCGGGAGGAGGAACGGAGCTACTACTGGATCCTCGAGAAAGCCGGGCTTCCGGCCCCGGAGAAGATCGAGGACCCGAAGGACATCGATGGTCTCGTCATCGTGAAGCTGCATCACAAAATCAAGAAGCTGGAACGGGGTTTCTTCACCGCCGCGAGCCACAAGGAATACCAGGCAAAGTCGGTGGCGCTCCTCAAGCAAGGTGTCATCTCGACGAGGGACCTCGCGAAGGCCCGCATCGAGCGCTACATCATCGGCCCGATCTTCAACTTCGATTTCTTCTACTCCCCGATCGAGGAGCAGGGGGAGAAGCTCGAGCTCCTCGGCATCGACTGGCGCTTCGAGACGTCCCTGGACGGCCATGTGCGCCTGCCGGCGGACCAGCAACTCACGCTCGACGAGGCCCAGCGCATTCCGGAATACGTCGTCGTGGGACACAACAGCGCGACCCTTCGCGAATCCAGCCTGGGCGAGGTATTCGACATCGCCGAACGGTACGTGCGGGCGACGCAGGAACATTTCCGACCGGGGATCATCGGCCCGTTCACGCTCCAGACCGCGGTCGACAAGGACCTGAAGTTTTGGGTTTACGACGTGGCCCCTCGGATCGGCGGCGGGACGAACGTCCACATGTCGATCGGCCATTCGTACGGGAACTCGCTCTGGCGCCGCCCGATGAGCACGGGACGACGGATCGCGATGGAGGTCCGGCGAGGAGTCGACAGCGGCCGGCTCGACGAGATCGTGACGTGAGCCGATTCGGAGAGGCTAGGCCCGCCGACCCTCCACCTGGGTCCGCAGGCGGTCGATGATGTCGTTGTCTTCCGCCGCCATCATCCGGTTGATCGTGCCGGTCATCAGGCGCATGAGCCCTCTTCCCCACATCTGCGCTTCGTACGTGACCTCGGTCCCGGCGGATTTCGGAGCGAGCTGAAAACTCAGGTCGCCCTTCATCGCCTTCGCCTCCACATGGAGGCCGAGCTGCGAGGGGGGTTGGAAGGTCGAGACGCTGACCGCCGACTGCATCACCCGATTCCCCGCCTTGCGAGTCTCCAGCCACGACGTGCCGAGGCGGAACGGATCCGGGCTGACGGAGTCAATGCGTTGAATCGCGGGCATCCAACGCTGAGCGCCGGCGAGGTCGGAAAGGACGGAGAACACAAGGTCCGGACTCGCGGCGATCGTCGCGGTTCGAGTAAAGGCCATACGGCGGCCAGACAGGATCCCGGTTATAAACCGTGCGGCCCAACCGGTTTGTCAACCGGCCGGTCGCGGTCCGACGAACCTTGATATCTCGGCCGCAATTTCTAACCGACAACGCGACGCGAATCGCCGGACGAATTGGGCGGAGCCGGTTCGTCGTCGGTGCGTTGTTCGTCTCCACGCTCTCCGCGCTCCCGGAGTTGCTCGTCAGCGGCATCGCCGCCGAAGAGGGGAGTCCGGACATCGCGCTCGGCAATGCCCTCGCGTCGACGGTCGTCACCCTCGCCTTCGTGATCGGCGTGAGCGCGCTCGTTCGGCCGATCAAGACGACGCGCGAGATCGTGCTCCGGGATGCGGTCTTCCTGGCGATCGTGACGGTGGTCGCCGCGACCCTGCTCCTCGACGGCAACCTCACGCAATACGAAGGGGTCGCGCTCATCGCGCTCTTCGTGCCGTACGTGCTGAACCTCGCCATCTCCCAGCGGACGGGACCCGCGGCGGAAATCCAGGAACGGATCGAGGACCTGGAGATCGGCCTGGCGTTCACGGGCTGGATTTTCGGCCGGAAGGTCGTGGTCCGCGCCGGCCTCAAGTGGCTCGTCTTCGGCATCCTCTGGTCGGTGATGGGCGCCCAGTTCCTCGTCCAGGGCGCGATCGGGCTGTCGGCCGCCATGGGCATGAACCCTTGGTTCATCGGGATTACCGTCGTCGCCTTGGGGACGTCGTTGCCTGACATCGCGGCGGGCTGGCATGCGACTCGCCGAGGCTACACGGACTTGGTGCTCGGTGAAGGGATCGGCGCGAGCGTGGTGACGACGCTCCTGACGCTCGGCATGATCGGCATCCTACGACCCACGTCCCATTCGGTCGAACTCCTCCTCCCGGTCGTCGGAGCGATGGTCTTCACATCGTTCCTCCTCTTGGCCCTCATGCTCGGCGGTTGGCGGATCACCTCCCGATCGGGGGCCGTCCTCACGTCGAGCTACTTCGCCATGCTGGCCTTCAACATCCTTTGGCTCCGCGGCGGCTTCCCGTGATCAGTAGACCGCGCCGCAGCGGACGCACGTGAGCTTGCCGTCGCCTCGGGCGACGAGCTGTCCCCCGCACGCGGTGCAGAATTTCATTTCCTTCACCAGGCGACCCTGTTCGTCCCACTGGTGCTGGGGCCACGTATTCGGGGCCGGCGCGGCGCCGGGCCATCCGGTGCCTTGCTGGGGCCAACTGCCCTGTGCCGTCGGGGTGGCCTGGGCGCTTCCCGGAGCGGGCGGGGGGTTCGTCTTCGGCGGCGGCGCCTGCGGCATCGTCATCGGGTACGGTCCCGCGTGCTGCATCATCCGGAACTGCTCCTCCATGTACGCCCCTTGGTCGACCCGGGTGACCGTCGTGCGCGCGAGGCGGTCGAAGAGGCGCTGGCGAGGGTCGCCTTGCGTAACGCCGCCGATGATGACGTCCAGCAGGAACAGGAGCGTGTAGATCTTCGAGATGTTCCGGATGACACAATGCATGATGTCCAGATTGCCGTCGATCGCGACGACGCGCAACTTGAGGAGCCGCTTGCCGATCGTCGCGCTGAAGAGCGCCTCTAGGAGCATGGAATACGCCACCCAGACGACGCCGAACAGGAACGGGACGATGTACCAGACCAGGCCGAGGAACGCGAGCGGAAGCGCGAAGAGCAGGTAGATGACGGCGACGACGAGGCCATCGATCAGGGCCGCGAAGAACCGGCGGATCCAATGCTCCTGCAGGGCCGGGTTGCGTCCGATCAGGTCAATGGCCGAAGGCATGACTCACCCATCCGGAGGCGACGATATCGGACCCGGCTTCATAAGTGTATCGGGATTCTGTTATTCGGACCGGCAATTGAAAATCAGTCGGTTGAGTCCGCGGATGCTTCCGACGGCAATTCCTCTTCGACGCGATGCGAACGGCGCAGGAACTCGCCCGGGACTTCCTTCGACGTGTACACGGTCTTGCCGGCCTTGTGGATCACGACACCGGACGAGCGGGCCGTCTTCGCGTCGATCTCGAGGATCACGGGTTGGGCGATCCGGACGCGACCCGCCTCCAGGGCGGCTTCGAACGTGGCGCTCAGGTGGACCATCTTGCGGTCCGAGGGTCGGAGGCCCGCCTCCATCAGGAGATGGCTCTCCTCCTCCGTCGTCGGGTAGAACAGGACGTCCGGGATTCCTTCCGTCGGCAGGTCGAGGTCGATGTCCTTCGAGTGGCCGTACGTCGCGCGCATCTTGCCGTCCTCGAATTGGTAGCGGCCTTTCGGATCGGTCTCGATCAGGCCGACGACGTGATGCTGGCGCACGAAGCGGAACCGGCGGTTGCGAATCTGCACCGCGGTCAGGAAGTCTCGCAGGTCCACCCAACCGTGCGCGTCCATCTCGAGGCCGTATCGCTCCGGAAAGTGTCGCAGGACGCCGGCCA
>VBMB01000052.1 GCA_005878525.1 Methanobacteriota archaeon | reverse complement strand
CCGACCAGAAGGGCCACGACGGCGACGCCGAGCGCGGCGTAGCTCACGGTCGAGAGAGTGTTCAGCGTGTCGGCGACGGACGGCTCGACGATCACCGTGCCAACCATCCCGGCCCACGATCCACCGATGTCATAGGCGTGGACTTTGCAGAAGTACGTGAACGTCCCCGCGGTGGGGAAGGTGTGCGAGAAGGCGGGGCCGGGGAAAATCGGCATCACGGGCGGGGGACCGGGCGGGTTGAAGCTCGGGCTCGAATCCCACGCGGGTGAGCCTCCCGAAACGGGCCCCGTGATCGTGTGCGGCTCCGTCGGATTCGCGAGCCTCCACTGGACAATCGTTCCCTGAACAACCGTCAGGTCCCCCGGGGCGAAGGCCTGCACCGCGTACACCGAGTCTCCCCACCCGGCGGTCGCGGGGACGGTAACCGTCGAAACCCCGGCAGTGACGGTCAAGTTGCCCGCCATTCCCGGATGGATCTTGCAGAAGTAGTGGTATGTTCCCGTGGCCAAGGTGCCCGTATCGAGTTCGAACACGGAACCTGGAGGGAGGAGTTTCCCCGGTCCCATGTCGGCCAGTGCCCCGGCTGGGGTGAAGGCAGGACTCGAATCGTAGGCGAAGCTGCCGTTCGACAACGTCCCGGTTGAGGTCACCGTGTGAAGGCCTCCGGTCAAGTGCCAGGTGATGGTGTCACCTGCGATGATCACGATCGTGCCGGGGGTGTAGCCGTTGAACCAGACGACGCCTCCGGGCGCAAGGGGGGCTCCCACGGTCACGCCACCGACGTTCACGTCGTGGCTTGTCGCGGCGAAACTCCGCGAGGAGGAAAAGAAGAGGATTACGAAGATCGCGACGGACGCAATTGCAACGAGCCTCAGCAACCTCGCGCAATTAGTTGCCGATTGCCCGACCATGCCGTTCACACCCTGGAGTCGGGCGCGATCTCAGCAAGGGCCAAATAGAGTGCACGCGATACGACGTTGCATGAAGGCGGCTCGGCTTTTCTCGTACGACAAGCCACTCAAGGTCGTTGATGTCGAAGCCCCGCGAATCAAGAATCCGAGCGAGGTTCTGGTGCGGGTGACGGGTGCGGGCGTCTGCCACACCGATTTGCATATAGAGGAAGGCGTTTGGCGGGAGAAGGTGCAAGTGACCCTGCCGTACACCTTGGGCCACGAAAACGCCGGCGTGGTGCAGGAGGTCGGCGACGCCGTGGCCTCCTTCAAGAAGGGCGAGAAGGTGATCGTGCATCCGGTCATCACGGACGGCACGTGCCGCCCCTGCCGAATCGGAGAGGACATGCACTGCGAGAACCTCGTGTTCCCCGGGATCACCGCCGACGGTGGGTTTGCGGAAGTGCTTCGCACTTCCGAGCGGTCGCTGGTGCGGATCCACGACCTCGCGCCGGATGACGTCGCCCCACTGGCTGATGCCGGGCTCACCGCGATTCGCGCGGTCAAGAAAGCCGCGAGCCGGACCACCAGCGGCAGTCACATCGTGGTGATGGGCGTCGGCGGTCTGGGTCACATCGCGCTTCAACTGCTACGCTGCATGACCAACGCCGTTATTATCGCCGCCGACGTCGCCGAAAGCAAACTTCGGCTCGCCGAGAAAATGGGGGCCCATCGTGTCGTCGACGCCCGCCGGGATCCCGTGAAGCAGGTCATGGACATCACCGCGAATCGCGGCGCCGACGTCGTGATTGACCTGGTCGGGAACGACCTGACCCTTGCGAACGGGATGAAGATGCTCCATAAGGGCGGGACGTTGATCATCGTCGGTTATGGCGGGACGCTCAGCGTGAAGGCGATCGATGTGATCTTCTCCGAATTCTCCGTCCTGGGGAGCCTCGTGGGCAACTGGGACGAGCTTCGGGAGCTGATGGAGCTGACCCGCCAGGGGAAGGTTCGCGTGATCACGCAGAAGGGCAAGCTCGACGAAGTCAACGACATCCTCGAGCAACTCAAGAAAGGGACCCTCGAGGGGCGAGGCGTCGTCATCCCCTGATGACTCGGCCATCGGAGTCGTCTACGGCGATACCGGCTTTGGGCCGCGCCGCAAGGGGATCTTTGGCAGGAACATCGGCGTCTTGCTCGCGTACTCCCGGAAACGCTCCCCGAATTTCTCGAAGAGCTTGGCCTCTTCCCGCTTCGCTTGCCGATAGTACAGCACCGCGAGCAACGGCCACAGGATCGCGGTGGCGATCGTCGGCCAAACGAGGAATTGACCGAGCGTCACCAGCATGAAGCCCAAGTACTGCGGATGCCGGATGACGGTGTAGATCCCATCCGTGACGAGGACGTCTCCCCGTTGGAACACGATTTCCTTCCACCCCTTGTAGATCAGGAGGATGCCCGCGATGACGACCGGCGAGCCAACCAGCTGGCCGACGGCCCACACATATCCGACGAACAGCGGTGAGAACGGATACGCCGCGCCGGAGAGGAGATAGATCGTCAGCGGGAATCCGTACATCTCCGAGAAGAGGGAGATCATGAAACCCATGTACGCGCCGTGGGCCTTCCAGGATTCTTTGAGTCGGACCGGGGAGAGGGCGAGGAAGAGGCCGACAAGAAAGATGTTCAGAAGGGCGACGGTCCAGAGGCCCGAAGGAACGGGCGAGCTGGTGATGCGTGGGAAGGCGCCGTAGAAATAGGCGTAAATGCTGGCCACGACTTGGTCGAACTGGTACAGCCCGACGATGATCAACGAGACAATCGCAGCCATCGCGGCGATGATCCGCTTATTGAGCGCCGAAGGTGGTCGCTGGCTCGGCGTCGGCGGAGGCGACGTCATTGTGTCAGGGGCCCGGATTCGAGGACGAGCCGCCTAGGCCTCCTTCGCCGCCTCCTCGAGGTAGTACTTTGGAATCGGTGTCATCGTGTTTTCCAGGACTTCCGGATACCGGCGTTTCCTCTCCGGGAGCCAGGCGACGACGAGCAGGACCGACCCGATGAAGAGGATCGGAAGCCCGACGAACTCTGCCGTGATCGCCGGCTGGTGCAGCGCGACGATGAACCACTGCGGCAGGCTCGCGATCACCGCGCCCGCGACGCACAGGAGCCAAGCGAAGAACCCGAGTGGGATCAGGTTCATCCCGTCGTCACGGTTCATGCGCGCGCCCCCCGCTTCTTCTCGTATCGGGCGTACCACCACATGATCCCGATGAAGGCGAATCCGATCACGATCTGGCCGAACAGACTCGCCACAGCCCAGGGCCACGGTGCGATCAGTTGCAGGTTCCCGAACGGCGCCACACTGACACCCTGGAGCGGTTCGAAGACAGGTCCTCTCGCGTCGGTGAAGAGCCCGTACAAGACGGGACCGCCCACCGGGATCGGGAGGGTCGTCGGGGCCGCCGGGATGTTCCCGACGTTTTGCACCGCGACGCCGACGTGCAGGTGACGGAAGCTCGGTTGGATCGAGCGGATGACCAACGTCGCATTGAATTGGGTGTTCGGTACCATCTCGAACGAGGACGCGCCGATCCACCCGCCGTTAATGTAGCGGCCCACGGTCCCATAGTCGAGGCCCAGCCGGGTAATCCAGAACAGATCCCCGCGCACGGCGGAACCGCCAATGTACCGGAACGACCACGTGATGACGAGGTAGTCTCCGGTTGCCAACCCAGGGTCCGGCGAAGTGGGAATCGTTGGATACGCACCGGAGGAACTGATCACACCACTGTAGGCGAACCGAGTGCCGCCGAGCGGCAGGGTCTGGGTCGTGTAGTGTGTGTACACCGGCGGAGCGAGGACCCGAATGTTCGCATACGCCACCTCCCAGTCCACGGAGGTCTCTTGCTCGTGGGCCCGTGCGCCCGTCGCGAACACGAGCACGCCGGTCAAGACCATCCCGATCGCGAGAGCGATGGCGACGAATGAGTGCTTCACGTCGCTCACCTCCCCATGCCGCCGGAGCCGTGGCGTCCTTCGAGCTTCGCGTAGAACTTCTCCGAGTTCTTGAGCCACCTCAACACGAAATAGGCGGTGGCCAGGCCGGCGATGACCCACGACGCGGTCCCAACGATGGCGTTCACGCCGGTGTCGTACCAGACGTCGGGGAACGTGGCCCCG
>VBMB01000110.1:3266-5894 GCA_005878525.1 Methanobacteriota archaeon | reverse complement strand
GTCTCCGTCGACGGCACGAACCCGTCTTCGTCCGCCGCGCGGATGGGCACCGGCTTCGCACCCGCGAGCGTCACCATCGGGGCGTAGGAGACCCATCCGGGATCGGGAATCAGCGCTTCGTCCCCGGATTCGAGGAGGGCCATGAACGTCGTGAACAGCGTGTGCTTCGTCGGCGCGACGATCACGTTCTCCGGCTTCGCGGGGATCCCGTTCTCCTCATGCGACTTCTCTGCAATCGCCTCGCGCAGCTCGCGGATTCCCGGAGCGGCGGTGTATTTCGTGAATCCGTCGTCGAGCGCCTTCTTCGCCGCTTCGACGATGTGCGCGGGCGTCGGGAAATCGGGCTCGCCGATGGCCAGGGAGAGGATCTTCTTCCCTTGGCCCTGAGACTCCGCGATGAGATCGCTGATGCGGACCGTGGGAGAGGGCTCGATCGAAAGGACGCGCTTCGCGAAACGGGCCATGGGAGCCGGGTAGACGGAAGGCTAGAAAAGGGTTCACCGCACAATCGATCGAGGAATGATCCGCCATTTTACTCAGTTGAGTAAAAGACCGCAGAGGGTGCATCACCGTCGCTCAATCAGTTTTACTGAGTTGAGTAAAACACGAGTCTGACGGTTCCGCTACCCCATTGCTCAGTTCGACAAGATTCGCCCCATCGTGGCCTCGGAAATGACGTGTTCGACTGCGTTCGCCCGGAGGAATCCCCGCAAAGGATCCAACTGCTCCCGGTCCACAAACAGCACCGACTGACCCAAGTACCGCACGCCATCGAGCTCCACGAAACCAGGGTAATGGTAGGTCTTCCCATTGGTCGAGACTGTGTGACCGAAGATGAACCGACGGACGCGGGTGCATTGCAACAGGTTTCCGGAATCCACGTCCCAGGTGACGATGTATCCCGCGAGCGCCCGGCTCTTTTCTCGACGGGCCCTGCGGACCGATCGCGGCGGCATTTTACTCACTTGAGTAAAAAGCGCAGGTGAACCTCAACCCTCCACCAGGAGAGGCCTGCGAAAGTGAAAATCCGCCCGTCGACCTCCGTCACTTTCGGGCACCCGACCGTTGTGCCTATGGGCTCAAAGACGTGGGACGCTCTCCGGATTGCCCTCGCGGCACAGGAGAGTATTCGCAAGGGCCGCGAAGTCGACCTTCCGAACTAGGACGGTCCGACCCCATTCAACGGTGCGCGAAGTACGCCCGCACCTCGGCCTTGCTCACGTGATCGATCCGCGCGAAGCCGACGCGCTCGAACTGCACCACGTCATCGACCTTCAGCGTGGCCACGAGCGGCTCGGAGAGGCCGCGAGATTCCGACCCATCGGGCATCACGAGATGGGTCTGCACCCCGTGGGTGACCCACTGGATCTTGGGGATCTCCTTCTTCGCCATCGAAACGAATCGGGCGCGGTGGTCCAGGACGACGTTGCAGAAGTCCTTGAGCCGCACCTCCTTGCCACGGAACTTCTCGAAGTCTTCGCGGGCCACCTGGACCTTCGGACCCGCGGGGATCTCCCGCACGCCGCGGCCCGGGAAATCGGGGTGGAGCGGCGCCTTCACGCGCTCGATCGGCGGCAGTCCGGCAATCTCGATCGCGACGGGATCGGGGACGAAGAAGTAGCGGTTCGCGTCTTTGTCGATCAACCTGCGGTTCTCTGCGTATAACGTCTCGGCGGGCACCTCGATATCATTGAGACTCAGGCCGAAGGAGAGCACGAACTCCCGGAGCGCTGCGGGTCCGATCCCCCGTCGGCGCAGGGACTGCAATGTCCACGTGCGCGGGTCATCGATCCCGGTCAGGCGGCCCGCCGCGATCTCCTTCCGGTACCGCGACTTCGAGAGCTCGAGGTCCTTGAACCGCAAGATCCCGAAGTGCACGAACCGCGGGCGGCGTTCGACCTGGAGGATGTCCCAGATTCGGGTCTCCATGAGGTCCTCCATCACGAGGTCCTTCCCCCGCAGGACGTGCGTCACGCCGAGCAACGCGTCGTCGACGGCCCATGAGAACTCGAGCATCGGCCATACGCGGTACCGCGTGCCGACGCGCGGATGCTCCCGCACCGCGACGCGGAACAAGACGCGGTCCCGGAACGCGGGATTCGGATGGGCCATGTCCGTCTTGAGCCGCATGACCGCTTCGCCCTCGCCGTACTCCCCGGCGAGCATCGCCTTCCACATCGCGATCGTTTCGTCGACGTCCTGGATGCGGTGCACGCAGGCGCGCATCGCCTCGCGGTTCTTCCGGAGCGTCTCGGCATCGCACTCGCACACGTACGCCTCGCCGGTCGCGAGGAGCTTCTCGGCCCACTCGTAGTGCAAGGGAATTCGGTCGCTCTTATAGAGGACCTCGTCGTACTCGACGCCGGCCCAGTCGAGGCCTTCCTTCACCTGGTCGAACGCCTCGGGGAGGAGCGGCTTGTCCTCGGATCCGATCGTGTCGTCGAAGACGAGGAGCAGCCTGCCGTGGTAGCGCTTCGCGTACGCGTCGTTCAGGACGAACGCGCGGGCGTTGCCGATGTGCAGGGGCCCGCTCGGATAGGGCGCGAGACGGAGGACGACCTTCCCATCGACGGCGTCCGGGAGCGGCGGGAGTTCTTTCGGTCCGACGTCGGGTCGGATTTTCTCCAG
>VBMB01000110.1:0-3221 GCA_005878525.1 Methanobacteriota archaeon | reverse complement strand
AGCATCTTCCCGAGGACGGCCTTCGGGTCCGCCTTGCCTCCATGGAGGACGGCATTCTGCAACGCGAATTTTCGGGCGGATTCCAAGGCCACGTCGCAGCGAACTTCCTCGGTCTATTAAGTCTTCTCGAAGCGCACACGAACACCGGATGTGGCCATCGAGGGCAAGATCCCATGGAGTGGCTCATCCAAGGACCGCTCCCGGGCCAAGCCGAAGGACTCCGCGGTCCCTTCGGTCAACGTTTCTCTTCTTCGTCGCTCCTTGGTGTGTCGAAATCGAATCTCCGCGAACGGAGACGTGACTGAGGTATCAACATTGATACCGGTTTCCTCCGAGAAACGTCGCTCTGGAAACCATTTTGCACGCAGAATCACATCGCGGCCCTCGTGGGCCGGAGAGAGGCGAAGGTATCCCTTCGACAGCGGGCGGGTCTGGCGTCCGCGGTGTGGGCGGTGGCGTTCAGCCTCCTTGCGGTGGTGGCCGCGACGCCGAACGGCCCGACCGCGATGCTCTCGGTCGACGACGTCACGCCGGTCGTCGGCCAGATCGTGCACTTCGACGCATCGGCCAGCGTCCCCCACGATCAAGGCAATGGACGGATCGTCTCGTATGAGTTCGACTTCGGAGACGGCAACCACACCCGCGAGCAGTCGTCGCCCTTCGCAAGCCACGCGTATTCACTCGTCGGCCCGAAACGAGCGACCGTGCAGGTCGAGGACGCGCGCGGGAACGAGGACAGCGCGTCGGTCCGAATCGATGTGCAGCCGAAGTCCCCCCCGACTGGCACTCCGGATCTCACGCCCGCATTGGCGTCCACGATCCCGGCGCAACCCATCGAGGGCCAGATCGCGATCGTCTCGATCACCATCGCGAACCGCGGAAATGCCACCGCAGAGGCGGCAACGATCGAGGTGACGGATCAACGTCCGAACGGAAAGGTCGTTTCCATCGGGACGACGTCGCTCTTGGCATCGCTCGAGCCAGAGGTTTCCGTCGTCGTGTACTCCCCGACCTTCGTGGCCATGGGGGTTGGGAATCACTCGTTGCAGATCGTCGTCGGCAACGTCACGCCTGCGGAGACGGACGTGGAGGACAACACGCTCACGATCGGAATGACGGTGCTCCCGGTCACAGGGCCCCCACCCGGAGGCGCGCCCGACCTCGCGCCCGAATCCGCGGTCACGATCCCGACGCGACCCGTCGAAGGCGAGAGCGTGAGCCTTTCCATCACGGTCGTGAACCGAGGCATGGTCGCGGCGGATGCCGCCATCATCGAGATCTCGGATGTGCGGCCGAACGGGACGATCGTTCCAACCGGGACCTCGGTGTTATCGACCCCGTTGGGGCCGGGAGACTTCGTCGTCGTGGATTCCCCGTCCTTCGTGGCGGTCGGTGTCGGCGATCATCAGTTACAGATCGACATTCGGAGCGTCACACCCGCGGAGACGGACATGGAAGACAACGCCTTGACGATCGGAATGATGGTCCTCCCGGCGACGGGGCCGCCGCCTCCGAATGAAGGGGGTTTCTCCTTGGACACGGCGCTCTTCGCGGGCGGGTTGGCCGCGGCCGCGGTCGCCGCGGTGCTGCTGGCGACCTGGCTCCTGCTCACGCCGCGCGAAGCCGGACCCCTCGAGCCGCCGCCTCCCGAGCCCCCGGACGATTCGCCGCCGCCGATCCGGCCGCCGTAGCGCCGAGATCTTGCGACCCGTCGGACCTGCGTCCCCCGCAACGACTAAGGAGACGTCTCGCCTTCGGTCGCGACGGCGAGATCCATGGCGATTCGCGATTGGCTTGCGGTCTTTTCGAACGACGTCGTCGAAGTCAAGGAGCCCGTGGCCACCGACCTCGAGGCCACGCGGATCCTGCTCCGTCACCCGCGGCAGCCCGTGCACCTCCGGAACCTCCACGGGGGCGAGGCGGTCGGGAACCTCTGGTCCACCCGAGAGCGCGTCGCGACCTCCCTTCGGCTTTCGAATGCGGACCTCCTCCCGAGGGTCATGGAGGCGCAGATGCGTCCGCAAGATGCGAAGGTCGTGGCCCGCGCCGACTTCTTGCGCCATGAGACGACGGACGTCGACCTCCGGGAACTGCCGGTCCCGAAGCTCTTCCCGAAGGACGCGGGCCGGTACATCACGGCCGGCGTCTGGGTCGCCGAGTGGGAGGGCGCGCGGAACCTCTCGTTCCATCGCATCCTCGTCTTGGGCGCGGATCGGGGCGCGTGCCGCATCGTCCCCCGTCACCTGCGTCACATGTACGACGAGGCGACGAAGGCCGGCGGGGAACTCAAGGTCGCCGTGTGCATCGGCCTCGACCCATGGAATCTCCTCGCCGGCGGGACATCCGTCGAGTATGGCGTCGACGAGAGTCGGATCGCCTCCGCGCTCACCCAATCGTGCCTCGGCAAGCCCGTCGACATGGTTCGGATCAAGAACGGCCTCACGGTCCCCGCCGAAGCCGAATACGTGCTCGAGGGTCGTCTCATTCAGGAGGTGCACGAGGAAGGACCGTTCGTGGATGCCGTCCGCACGTACGATCGCGTGCGGAAGGAACCGGTCCTCGTCGTCGACCGGATCTACCAGCGCGACCGTCCGATCTTTCACATCATCGTCGGAGGCCTCGATGAGCACTTCATGTTCATGGGCATGCCGCGCGAACCCGTGATCTACCAAGCGGTCTCCCGCGCCGTGCCGCACGTGAAGGCCGTCCGCCTGACGGAAGGCGGCTGCGCCTGGCTCCATGGAGTCGTCTCCATCCGCAAGCAGCACCAGGGCGACGGCAAGAACGCGATCATGGCGGCATTCGGCGCCCACACGTCAATGAAACAGGTCGTCATCGTCGACGAGGACATCGACATCTTCGACGACCGCGATGTGGAGTGGGCGATCGCGACGCGATTCCAGGCGGACCGCGGTCTCGTCGTCCTGCACGACGTCCGCGGTTCGTCGATCGATCCCTCCGCGAGAGACGGCTTCACCTCGAAGATGGGCATCGACGCCACGAAGCCGCTCGCGGCGGACCCGGCCATGTTCGACAAGGCGACCCTTTGACCGATGTGCGGGCGCACGTCAACGTTCATTACGACGAGGCCGCATCGTTGACGCGATGCGGGTGCTGGCCTCGATCGTCGCGGCGATCCTGATCGCCCTCGTGGCCGCGTCTCTCGAGGACCCGAATCGCGCATTGCGTGCCAGCCTGGTCGGGACTCGGTCCGCGATTCC
>VBMB01000084.1 GCA_005878525.1 Methanobacteriota archaeon | reverse complement strand
GTGCTCGAGACCATGATTTTCCCCGCACTCGATTCCGGGAATGTGGTGTCCCTGATCCTCCTCATTCTCGTTGGATTCTTCTTTGGCTTCCTGTTCCACTTCATCGTGTTCCTCCTGGGCGCCCTGACCGCGATTATCCAAGCGATTCGTCTGAATTACGTCGAGTTCTTCATCAAGTTCTTCCGAGGGGCCGGGACGCCGTTTCAGCCCTTCGGTGAGAGAGCGAAACCGGAGGTGTGAAAACAATGCCAGCGCCAGCAGAAGCACAGGGACTGATCGGCATGGCGATCGCGTTGACCGTCGCAGGGACGGGACTCGCGACCGCGTGGGCCGAAAAGGTGATCGGAGCCGCATCGGTGGGCGCGATCGCGGAGAAACCGGAATTGTTCGGCCGGGTTCTCCCGCTCGTCGTCATTCCGGAGACCATCGTGATCTTCGGCCTGATCATCGCGTTCTTGATGCTCGGAAATTTGGGCTAGTCGGGAGTGAGTTCCCCGAATGACGTTGGAGAACGCCGTCGAGGCGATCCTCGAGCAAGGCAAGGCCGAGGCGAATCGCGTCCTCGAGGAAGCGAGGAACGAGCGACAGCGAATGCTCTCCGAAGTCCGTGCCGAGGCGGCGAAGGCCCTCGCCGAGACCGAGAAGGCGGCCCGCATCGAAGCGGAACGCAAGCGCGTACAAGAGCTCGCTCGGGCCGAACTCGAATCTCGGAAGATCGTGCTCGCAGCCCAGAAAGAAGCCCTCGACAAGGTCTACGATGGCGCCCTCGAACGGCTCGGTCGGCTCTCCGATAACGCGGAGATCCTGCGGAGGCTGCTCAAGGCAAACGAATCGGAGTGGCGATCCGGCGGCAAGGTGTATTGTAGTCCGCGGGACGAGGCCGTCGTGAGGAAGATCGTCGGGGACTCGTTCGCCGGGACGATCGAGTGCGCGGGTGGCGTCGTGATCGAGAGCGCAGACGAGACCCGACGGGTCGACTTGCGGTACGAGACGCTCCTCCGAGACGTCTGGGATGACGCGGTGAAGGAGGTCGCGGAGACGCTATGGCCGCCCGAACAGTGACCCGCGGATCGCCAAGCGAAGGGGAGTACGAAGGTCTCCTTCGACGCTACCGTTGGATCCGCGAGCGGATTCCGTACGACACGGGCAACTATCCGTACGTCACGGCGAGGGTCCGCGCGCGACGGGCCGCCCTGATCCCCCTGGAGACGTACTCGCGGATGCTGCAGATGGAGATCCCCGAGATCGCCCGGTTCCTCGGAGAGCGAGAGTACAAGCCCGAGATGCTCGCCCTCGGGGCCCGCTATTCCGGGGTGGACCTCATCGAGATGGCGACGTCACGAAACCTGACGAAGACGTACAACGACATCTACAATTTCTGCGAAGGCCAACTCCGAGCAATCGTCGGCCGCTATCTGGATCGCTACGACTTGCAGAACATCAAGACGATCGTTCGTGCGAAGATCTACGGTGCGTCGGCCGAGGAAGTCGAAGAAGACCTCGTGCCCGCCGGCAGTTTCCCGATCGAATTCCTCCGGCAACTCGTCGAGGCCCCGACCCTCGATGACGTGTTCAAACGACTCGAGGGGACGATTTACGCGAAAGCGTTGGCGGGGCTTGGCGAACGGCCCTCCGCCGTCACCAAGTGGGCCGCCTGGGAAGACCGGGTGTCCCGACTCTACTACGCCGACCTCCTCCAATCCGTCCCGCCGTCGACGGAAGCGAATCGACTCATGCGGGAGTTCCTCGAACGGGAGATTGATATCGTCAACCTGAAAACACTCCTCCGGGTCTGGGCCGCCAAGGCGACGTTCGATCGCGAGATCTTCCTCCCGGGCGGATACGAGACGACGGAGGAGGAGCTGAGCGAGATGGTCCGGCTCGAGAAGCCCGCTCTCATGGCCCGCCTAAGGGAGTACTCCTTCTATCCTGAGATCGCGGGCGACCTCGAGCGCGTCGAGACAACCGGCGTCGGCGCCCTCCTCCGGAAAGTGGAGAAGATCCACCTGACCGAGGCCTCGCGGTACTCGCATCTCCACGCCTTGTCCATCCTCCCGATCCTCGATTACATCCTCCGCAAAGACC
>VBMB01000004.1 GCA_005878525.1 Methanobacteriota archaeon | reverse complement strand
GGTCCACGCCGCGGCTCTGCGTGTTGTAGTGGCTCACCGCCGCCTGCGTGATCCCCATCGACCGCGCGACGTCGACCTGCTTCATCTTGTAGGTGTGCAGCAACTCCCGAGCCAACCGCGCTCGGATCGTGGGAAGCAGCCTAGCGACCACGAGTTCTTGGGGTTGAAGCATCCGGTACGCCCGGCCCGTCTGGGACCGGAGTGAATACAGTATAACACGGTATTTAACCGTGTCCCTTTTCCTCCTCCTCGCGATACTTCCCGGTTTGCGTCGATTCTCATTTTCTATGGAGGGAACGATTCGCATGGGAGGCCAGAATCACGTGACGCAGCAGCGCGGACTCTCCCAATAATCGAGACCGAGTTGGACCAGCGTCGGATCGGTCGACGTAATCGCATAGGCGTCGCCGTCCGCCGTCCGGGACATCGTCAAGACCTGTTGGCCATCGACGACCAGAAGGACGCACCCACAGACGATCGCTCGGATTTCGGCGGCTTTCTCAAGATCTTTCATGACGGGAATCTCCGGCACCGCGAGCCGGATGCGAACCCGGCGCCGGGCGGACCGAGCGAGGTCGTCTTCGAGTTTCCGGAAAATCTCCTCGTCGGAGGCGAGGACCACGACCTCCTTCCGGGCGGAGGAGACGAGCGCCTTCGCCCGCGCGACAATGTTCGGGAGGCCCTTGACGATGTACGCGACGTCCGTCCCGGGGGACTTCGCCGCCGCACGGAGGGGCTCGAGCAGGGAGCCCAGACGCGTGGTCGCGGCCCGTCGCCGATCGTATTCGGCTTCGACGAGGCGGTTCAGACGAATCTCCACTTCCTTTGCCGGGACGACCCGGTACGTCTTCGGCTTTCCTTCTTGGACTTCGACGAGGCCCTTCTCGGCCAGCTCGTCGAGGGCGTAATAGATCTTCGAATCCGGAATCCCAGTCTTGACGACCAAATCTCCCGCGGTCGCATCGCTGATCCGGACCAGCGCACAAAATGCGTCCGCGGCGCAGCCAGAGAACCCGAAATCACGGAGGGTGCTGCGAATTCTCTCGGCCGAAGGTCCGAGTGTTTCCCGCAGAAGCGCGTTCGCCCGCGCCTTGACTTCCGACATCTGGTAGGCCAAGGGAGAGAGACTATTTAATGTTGGCTACTACTAGTCGGTAGTAGATACCATGGGCGGTAGCGGAGAAGCAATCCGTGCGAAAGTGCGTGAGCGCTACTCGATCGCGGCGACGGGCCGCGGTTCTTGCCAGGACGACGCATGTTGTGCGAGCGGATATTCTTCAGTGGAGCTCGTGCGGATCCCGGCCGAATCGGTCCTCGGGCTGGGCAGTGGAAATCCGGTGCGACACGCGCGACTCAGGCCCGGCGAGACCGTTGTCGACCTGGGAAGCGGCGGTGGAATCGATGTGTTCCTGGCGAGCGGCCTCGTCGGTCCCGGAGGAAGCGCCACCGGGATTGACATGACTCCGATGATGGTCGCGCGCGCATCGACCGCCGCGGCATCTCACAATATCCCGAACGCTTCGTTCGTCCTCGCGCCAATCGAAAAACTGCCCTTCCCGGATGCGCACGCCGATGTGGTCCTGAGTAACTGCGTCATCAATCTGAGCCCCGACAAGCCGGCCGTCTTTGCCGAAGCGTTTCGGATCCTCAAGCCGGGCGGACGCCTCGTCATCTCGGACGTCGTCCAAGAACGGGACCTCGGAGCCATCGAAGACGATTGCGGCTGTGTGGGAAACGCGATGGTCCGAGAAGAATACCTGAAGACGATCCGAACCGCGGGATTCGTGGGACTCCGAATCGTGGAAGACCGACCCTGGCGGACTGGACCAAACGGGATTGATGCATCCGCGGTAACCCTCGTCGCGAGAAAACCGGCCCAGGAGGTGAGTACGTGATTCCGACCGAGACAACGCTGGCGAAAGCGCTCGCAGATGACCTCCGGGAGCAGGGCTGCTGCGGGGGCGCGACGTGCTGCTGTGGCGACTGCTGCACCTGTGGCGGCTGAGAACCGATGCATCCGAGGGGACCTCGGGAGGAGATCGCCTCGTCCCGCACACGACGACATCCCGGATGACCGCGCGACTCAACCCGGAACGACAATCGAGGGGACCGAATGCAAACTTCGGTAGATGGCGGTCAGCTCCGCCTTCTCCGCGTCCGCCAGTCGGGAGTCTTGGATGTACTCCTCGTAGAGCGGCGTGACGTCTTGGTCCCCGAGGCACGTGACCGACATGTGGAGGATGTACTCCGACAGAATGTGAAGCGAATGAGGCGGCGGAGCGCGAGACGACTCCGCATCGTTCATCTTCCTCCAAGGGAAACGCATCGGATGGAACCTGCCGGGAACGGCGTACCGGCCCGAGGGGTACGTAACCCTTTTCGGCCGGTTATCGCGGCGCGAACTGAGGAGCAAATCGCCGGAACCGAACCCAGGTCTCTGCGGGCGGACGGCCAATCCTCAAGTGCCGGACGACCTCTCCCCAGTCACCACGAACCCATCTCCCAATCGGTCCCGGACGCTCTGTTTCTTCGACGGCTCCTGCCCCGGCAATCAGTTCAAGCAGAAGGGGCCCATGAAAGCCGCCTTGGTGATTGGAGACCAGGAATTCGTTCGTGACGTACGGGATCTGCGAACACCCGACGGTCCCATGCGCAGCAACAATATCGCAGAGTACCACGGCCTGATCTTTCTGCTGCAACACTTGCGCGACCTCGATCGCGAACGAGGTTCGAAAGGGGCCTATCTCGTCTGTGGCGACTCTCAACTCGTGATCCGCCAGATGCGCGGGGAGTACCGAGTCCGCACGCCCCACCTGGCCCCCCTACATGCGGAGGCTTTACGCCTTTCCTCGGACCTCGATGTCGAATTCCGCGAGGTCCCGCGCGAGAAGAACCGAGCGGGATTCCTCCTCGAATAACACGAAACGTCACTAGGAATCCGCGAAACCGATTAGTTACACTCGTATACAAGTGAACACGGCCTTGGCGACAGATTCTTGACCCTGACGAGGCGACTACTCCCAAAGCCATGCGTGGGGAAGACGGAGTTCGCGTCCTCGGCAACCATCGAGTCCTGCTTCTGGTCCTGGTCCTGGCGGCCTCAACCTGGACGGTGACGGGTTCAAGCGCCCCCACCCCCGGCTTGGCGGTAGAAACCCGCTCGGTGGGCCTGACCAATCCCCTCGCGCTGCAGCCGCATGACCCGATTCACATTACGGGCAACGAGGGCTTCAACGCCTCCAATGGCGTTCAGAGCGGATCCGGAACCGTTGCGGACCCATACATCATCTCCAACTGGCTCTTCGACGCTGCCTTCTACCCGAATTCCAACGAGATGATCTGGATCGAGAACACCGATAGGCACGTGGTCGTGCAGAATTGCCAGGTCATCCATTTTGACATGATTGGAGAGCACTACCAGGCGTTTTATGTGGGCAAGTATCCGAGCGAGATCAAGACACCGACGATTGCGCCGCCCACCATCGATCTGACGAGCAATGTGACCTTCCTGAACAATGACATCGACAGTCGGTACGGATACGGCATTCAGATCGCGGAAGGCTCGTCGAACGTCCTCGTGAAGGGGAACCGAATCACGATCCATCCGGACAACGTAAGTGGCCGAGACTGGATCTATGGAATCAACGCGGCCCGGAATACCCACGCGATTTCGATCGAGGACAATCTGGTCAATGCCGCGAGCCGTCAGTATATCACCATCGGCATTCACTTAAGCGACTACTATGTGAGTGAGCAGCGCCGAGCGTCCCAGCTCGTTGCTCGAAACAACACGGTCATCGATGCATCCGGCGGAATTCATGTTGAGTCCTCCCGGTTCACACTGGTCCGAGACAACATCGTATACCAGACGGACCTGAACAGTCTGCTGTATGGCTGGCCACGCGCCATCACAGTGCGAGAGAGCGCGCTGAACGCGAGCCTAATACACAACACGATCCGCGTCGAGGTCACCGGAATCGTAATCGGTGCTGCGGTGGACCCCTGGGACGCTTTTGGACCGATTACCGGCGCGAGTAACACCACGATTCGAGACAATATCATCTCGAACGTGGACACCGGTATCTCGATCGGAAATGTGAGCGGCACGCACGTCGTCAACACGACCTTTTCAAGCGTGGCCCTCCAAGAGCTGAACCTGAACGGAGAGAGAGGTCCCCCGCGAGACCTGAGGCTGACCGACCTGTCGTTGCCCCTGCGGATTCGTGCACCAAGCGGAGCCGTGCCGATATCCTGGTCTTGGGCGGACTTGGCCCAGAATGCGGACTACCACCTCGTTGGGCGGGGCGAGCCGACCGATGTCGACGCTCCGTTCACGACGAACGCCGCGGGAGTCGGCTCGGTCGACATCATGCAGCCGCTCACCAGCCTCACCGCGGTGACTACATACAGCGTCATAGGGCCAATGCCCCCTTCCGGCGGAATCGGCGGCCCGAGCGGTCGAGAAATCCCCTATCTCCTGATAATCGCCGTGTGCGCCTCAATCAGCATCGTTATCGTCATCGAGTCATTGTTCGAAGCGGTGGAACGTTTACGGCGCGGAACGGGCCGGCGCGATTGAGCGAGTCGGAATGGCACTCACGTCAAGGACCCGCCGTCCGACCACTTGCCCCATCTCATTGATGTCCTCCTCCGGAGTGCGACTCAAGCCCGCTGGCGAAGCCACCAGGGAGAATTGAACTCCCGACCTGCCGCTTACAAGGCGGCTGCTCTACCGACTGAGCTATGGTGGCGCCCGCAGCCCATTGTCCCTTCCGGTAAAAGGGTTTCCGCGCGAGTCAGGCGCCGTCGCGGAGTGAAGAGTCTCATTTTTGGAAATCATGGAAAAGCCTTTATTCGCGCCGCTCGGCCTCCGCCAGGTTTGCGTGATCAGTCTTCCTTGTCCAACCTGCGGTAGCGAGCTCGCTTTCCTCGAGCAGTACCAGCGGCACTACTGCTACACCTGCGGAAACTATGCGCCGGAAGGGTACGGAGACCGGGGCGCGAAAATCTGTCCGACGTGCCGGGGAATCCTGTCCTATGTGGCCCAGTACGACCGCCAGTATTGCTACCGGTGCAACGCGTACCCGGCGGACGACGCGGTCCTTCAATCGCTCGAAGCCACCATGCCCGTCGACATTCGGCCCGCACCCGAAGCGAGCGAGCCAAGCATCGCCGTGACAGAACCCGAGAAGACAGAGGTGGCCGAGAAGCCGGTCGAGGTTGAGAGGACGGTCGACCCTGAGAAGACCGCGGAGCCTTCGGTGGAGCCGTTGGTAACCGTGGCCAGGGCGCCGGCAACACCGATTCCGCAGCCCGAAGAAATCGTCGAAGTGGATCCTCCTCAAAGCGAGGCGACGGAGCCGCGACCGAGACCGCCAATCGTTCGTCTGAAGGTCTTTCAGGCCAAGAAGCCCGCCCTCATGGATCTGTGCAAAGCGTACAATCTCGATCCGACAGGGACGAAAGAGCAACTCCGCGAGCGATTGCTGAGTTATCTCGACACGCTCGAAGGCGAGGAGGCCGAAGTGGAGCAAAGCGTCGAGGAACCAGAATCGACTGCCGAACCGGCTCCGACCGAGCCCGCCGGCGAGGTCGAAAGGGAATCCTGGCCGACTTCGCGAGAGATCGTCGAAGCGCAGCCCGTCGAGGAGGAACCGGCAAGAGGAGAGCTAACCGCGGCCTCCCCGTCGGCGGTCACCCCGGAGGTCATCGAAACGGGGCCCTTGCAAGAATCCGTCGTGGAAAGGATTGACACGCCCGTGTTGGTCTCGGTCACCGAATCTCAGCCCGATGTTTCCGCCGCTCCCGAATTCGAGCCGTCGAGGGCGCTCCATCCGTGTCCGACTTGCGGCCGCGAGCTCACGTACATCGCCCGATACCGCCGTTGGTACTGCTATCATTGTCGCGCGTACGCCCCGGTCAGCCAGTCGAAATTCGCCTGCCCGAACTGCGGCGCCGCGCTGCGTTGGATCGGCCAGTACGAACGATGGTGGTGCGATTCCTGCCGACGATACGCGCCTGCAGACCTTCCGAAGCCCGAGTCCGCGGCGGTCGCCAGCGCGACGCCCGCCGAAGTGGCGAAACCGGTCTCCTACGCGACCGCCTATCCGACAAGCACGATCACGCATCGCCACCGGAGCCCCGGGAGCGGGATCGGCCTCGTGGGGTTTGGCATCATTCTGTTCGTGTTGTACGAGCTCCTCGTGGACCTGCCCGGGGTCCTCTCCTACACCACGGGAATTGCGGTCGCGCCGGACTTCGCGTTCGGCCTCCGGTTCTTCGCCTTCGTCTTCGTCGCGCTCGGCGCGATCATGGGCTTGTCCGCGGTGCGCGACCGGCGCTGAGCCGGCAAAGGTTTTTCCCCGCCCCGACGTTCGACGCCGGGCCATGCGGCTCCAGCAGATCGTGAAGGACGAACGGCGCCCCCGCGAGTTCGACCCGCGGGAATACATCTCCACGTGGACAGAGAAAGATGTCCTCCACGGGAAGGTCGCGGATGCATGGGTCATCATCTTCCGAACCCGCGGCTGCTACTGGGCGCGCGCAAGCGGTTGCTCGATGTGCGGCTACGTGAACGATGTGGCCCAGGAGGTCGCCCCCGAGGACATCGGCCATCAGCTCGACGTCGTCCTCAAGAAACACCAGGGGCAGCCCCTAGTGAAGGTCTACACGTCCGGGAACTTCTTCGACGACCACGAGGTCTCCCCCGATGTCAGGGAGCGAATCTTGAAGGAACTCGGTGACCGCTGCGACAAGGTCATCGTCGAGACGCTCGCTCACCTGTTACGCCGAGACCAGCTCGAACACGCCATGCGTTTCGTCGGAGAACTCGAGATCGCACTCGGGCTCGAATCGACGAACGAGAACGTCCTCAAGTACGCCGTGAACAAAGTGTGGGGCCTCAAGGAGCATGCCCGGGCCGCGTCCCTCGCTCACGAGCTCGGGGCGACCGTGAAGACGTACCTCCTGATCAAGCCGCCGTTCTTGACGGAGCGAGAGGCGATCGAGGACGCGGTCCGATCGGGACACGAGGCGGATCCGCACAGCGACACGGTCTCCTTCAACCCGGTGAACGTGCAGAGCCGCACAATCGTCGACCGCCTCTTCCGCCGCGGCGAGTACCGCCCCCCGTGGCTCTGGTCCGTCGTCGAGGTCCTCGAACGGACGCGCGACCTGAACGCGCACGTGAAGAGTCACCCGACCGCCGGCGGCATGGTCCGCGGGGCGCACAATTGCGGAACCTGCGATCGCCGTGTCGTCAACGCGATCGAAGAATTCTCTCTCGGCCTCCGGGACGATTTCGCCGACCTGTCGTGCCCCTGCCAGGACGTGTGGCGCACCTATTGCGAGGCCCAGCCGTTCATGCTGACGTCGTCCGATCCGCTTGCGGTGCTCGAAGCGTAACGTTGATGCGAGGACCGAGGTTCGGGAATCTCGATCCGAATGCGCGACTACGAGTTGAAGAGGGGCACGGGGAAGATCCTTGAGGACGACGGCCTGAGAAAGATCGCCGCAGAAGTGTTCGGCGATGTCGCGATGGATGGCGCGAAGGTGATCGTGTCCTACGGGGCCCTCGAGAGGATGGTCGCGTGGACCGACGGGAAGAAACTCTTCGTCGACACATCGATGAAGGCGGGGGTGGCAGACCACATCGCCACGGACACGATCAAGGCGTACAACACGTTCCTCGAGCGGGCGACCGGCCTGACGGCGAAAGAGCGGAGCAAGCGGGCGCAGGAAGCCGCGAAGAGAGGCGCCGCCTGACGGACCGGCGCTCCCGCTCGCGCTCGAAGAAATGGAAAAGGGGTGCGGGCGGGCCCTCGGCCTAGCCGAAGAGCGCACCCAGGCCCGCGGCCGCCTCTTCCTCGGAGACTTTCTCTTCTTCCTTCTTTTCCTCTTTCTTCTCCTCTTTTTTCTTCTCGGCGGGCGGCGCTGCCGCGGGAGCGGCGGTCGGCATCGCGACGGCGGCCTTCAGGGCCTCGTCGATGTTCACGCCTTCCAACGCAGCGGTCAGGGCCTTCACGCGAGTCTCGTCGACCTTCACTCCGGCGGCCGTGAGGACCTTCTTCAGGTTCTCCTCATTGACCGGCTTCCCGGCCGCGTGCAAGACCAACGCCCCGTACACATATTCCATTCGTCGTCACCTCCTTGTTCTTGATCACCCGGTCATTGCGCGAAGGTCCTCGTCGGCCGCACCGGGCACGCGTGCGACGAGGGCGAGCATCTGAGCGTACGCCTTCGCCAGGAGAAACTTGATCGACTCCTTCGTCGGGAATTCGGATTCCACCGCGAGCCCCAACGCCTGCGCGTGGGCCTTCGCGAGGAGCGGACGGATCGTTTCTTTCGTCGGGTACCCGATCTCGAGCGCGAGGGCGAGGGCCTCCCGCCAGGCCTGCGCGATCTGGCCCCGGACGACCGTGTCGTCGACGGCAAGAGCGTCCCGCCGGAACACAGTGCCGTCCTCGTACGCGCCCCGCAAGTCGAGGCCGACGACCAGCGGGAAAATCTCGAGCCGCGCCAGCTGCTGGGCGACGTCCCTCGGGATTCGCTGACCCGCTTTCACCATGAGCTTGTCTTGCCGGATCACGACTTTTCCCCGTTCAATCGCGGCGGGGATCCCGGCCTTCTGGAGCTCGCCAACGACGGGGCCGGGCTTGAAGGGTGTCTCCCCCCCGCGGACCCAGAGGTCCTCGGGCGCGATCTCGCCCCCGCGGGCTGGAGCGCGCGTCTTCGTCGCCTCGAGTTCCTTGAAGAGCCGGAAGGGATTGATGTCCGCCGTCACCACGGCCGTCTGCCCCTCGATCGTGTCGCCGAGCTTGACCAGCTCCGGCTTCTTCTCACTCGCCTGCAGCAGCGCGAGGCGGAGCAGGTTGTTCTTCGCGACCGTGATCGTGGCGCGTCCGGTGAGCTTCTTCCGGATCGCCTGGAATTGCGGCGCGGGGATCCCGTGGATGTTCGCGATTCCAACGACGCGGGCCTGCGCGCAGCGCGTCGCGAGCGCCTCGACGAGTTGCTTCTTATAGGGAGCGACGTGCGCCATGGGACCACCTCAGAGGTACTTCACCGCCGGGCCCATCGTCGTCTTGACATAGGCCGACTGAATGTTGAAGCGTCCGCGTTCGAGCTTGCCGACGACCCGGCGCATGAGGGCATCGAGATTCTCCGCGAGATCCTCCGGGGGCATGTCTCGGGTCCCGATCGCCGCGTGGAACGTCCGCTTGTCGCGGCTCCGGACACGGACCGTGTTCCGCAAGGAGTTGATCAGGTTCGTCGGGTCCGCCGTGGGCGGCACGGGCCGGGGCATCCTCCCCCGCGGTCCGAGGACGACGCCGAGGCGCTTGCCGATCACGGGCATGAGCGGGGCTTCGGCAACGAAGAAGTCGTACGACGTCGCGAGGTCTCTCGCCTTCCGCTTGTCGCTGGCGTACTCCTCGATCTCTTGCGGCTGGATCACGAGGTCCGCGACGTTCCTCGCCTTCAGGGCAAGCTCTCCGGACGCGAAGACGCAGATCCGTATCGGCTTGCCGCGTCCTTTGGGCAGGACGATGTCTTCTTCGACGCGATTCTTCGGGACCGAAAGATCGACATCCCGGAGGTTCACGGCGACCTCGACGGATTCTTTGAACGCGCGGGGCTTGGCGGCCTCGAGCAGCTTCTTGATTGTCTCGACCGAATGCTTGTCCGCCAAGGGAGATCGCCTCCTGCAGTGCGTGCAGCCACGGGGCCTCCTGCAGAGGAGAGGCGGCGAAAGAGCGTGCCCCTAATAAGGCTTTGCGGACACACGGCCGCGGCACGGTTCACGGGAGAGGGAAACCGGCGGGGACGGGTTCGCGGTTGGGATTCCGTCCTGGACACTGGACGGTGAATTATCAGTCGGACGATGATAACTGCAGAATCCTTTTGTAGCAATCGCTCCTAGCCCGGTGCGTGCGGGAGGAGGACGTTGCGCGTGCGCTCGAGACCCTCGGGCTCACCGGCAAGGAATCGCGGGCGTACCTGAGCCTACTGCAGAATGGAGTCGCAACCGCTCAGCAGGTCAGCCAACTCCTCGGGGTTCAGTATCCCGCGGTGTATCGGATCTTGCAATCCCTGCAGACGAAAGGCTGGATCGAGGTATCCCGGGAGCGGCCGAACCGGTATCGGGCTCGCGCGCCTCGAATCGTCGCCGAAGAAGCGCGCCAATCGAAAGGCGATGATCTGGTTGCCGCAGCCGAAATGGTGGGCGGGTTGAAGGAGAGTTCCGTGCCGAAAGTCCGGGAGACCGAGACGGACCTCTGGATTTACAAAGGGACGGAGTCGATCGGACGCAAGCTCCGCGAGGTGGTCCTCTCGAGCAGCGGGCAGATCCTGTGCGTGAGTCCGTTTCCCGTCGCCCCCGAGATCCTGCGCCTCCTGTTCGATGCGCTCGGGCGATCCCGCCGCGTCGTGCGAGTGGTCTTGAACGAGGCGAACCGCGCAGACCTCGCGGAGCTCGGAAGTCTCCTCGGACGGAACATGCGCGTGCAGTTCCATTTCCCCGCGCGGCCGCTCTCGGCGACGCGCCTTGCCCACACCTACGTGTTCCCGAGCGACCAAGAGGTCTTCATCCTGAATTCGTTCTACCGCGATGGGGGACTCGCGGCGGACAAGCTCCAGGGGCTGTGGGTCGGCGACATGGACTTCGTCCGGATTCAACTCGAGGCGATGCTCCTGGACCTGTCGCAACCGACGGCTCGGGAGCGGAAGGCGTTTCCGAAGGCTCGGTGACATCAGCCCGCGAGCTGTTTGTCGAACTTGCCGGCCTGGATTTCTTTCGTGAACTCCTTCGCGGGCTTCCCTTCGACGGTGACGCCCATCGAGACGCACGTGCCGACGACCTCGAGAACCCGTGCCTTCAAGGATTTCGCCTGCATCGCGTCCGCCTTCATGTTCGCAATCTTGATCGCCTGCGCGAGGGTCAAGTTCCCGACGCGCGTCTTGCCCGGATCGCCGGAGCCTTTCTCGACCTTCAGCTCTTTGGCAATCAGCGCGGACGTCGGTGGGGTCCCGACCTCGATCGTGAAGGCTTTCGATTTTGGATCGACGATCAGGGTGACGGGGACCTTCATCCCCTCGAAACTTTTCGTCTTCTCATTGATAGCCTTGATGATTTCGACGATGTTCAGGCCGAGCGGACCGAGCGCCGGTCCCAGCGGAGGCCCTGGAGTGGCCTTTCCGCCATCGACGAGCACGCTGAGCTTCTCCACCATGGCGGGACTCACTTCTCCTCTTCTTTCTGGAGGACCCGGACGCTATCTCC
>VBMB01000003.1 GCA_005878525.1 Methanobacteriota archaeon | reverse complement strand
CTTGGGATCCGGCGCCGCGTGCGCTGGCTCCTGAAGAACCTAAAAGCCGCGATGCGCGGCGAACAGTGGTGAGGTCGCGGCCAAGGCGGCGGTGTCCTCGACGGACGAGCGGAGCGGATCGACCGCCGCACGCCATGCATTATGGGTCGGATTCCACTCCGGTCGAACGAGCCTCCTCCGCCTCTCCCACGTAGGCCTCCTCGCCGAATCCCGAAATGTCGAGGCCCGCGTCTTCCTCGGCGGGGCTGACCCTCAACGGGGTGAAGATGTCGATGATGCGCAGGATCACGTACGACCCGACGAAGGCGAAGGCGGCCACGATGACGCAGGCCAACGCTTGGATCCCGAGCTGGCCTGGATTCCCGAAGAACAAGCCGTTTGGGCCGCCCGGGTTGATCAGGGTCGAGGCGAACAGGCCCGTGGCGAGCGTCCCCCAGATCCCGCCGGCCCCGTGGCATGCGAAGACATCCAGCGAGTCATCGAGCGTCGTCCGCGCCCGCCAGCTCCCGACGTAGTTGCAGAGGATCCCGGCGACCAGCCCGATGATGATGGAGGGCA
>VBMB01000002.1 GCA_005878525.1 Methanobacteriota archaeon | reverse complement strand
CGATTCCAACAGCGGACGGCTTCTTCTTTCTCACCCAGTCCGTCAGCATCCAGCTGACCGCCGCCCCCGCGGCAGCCAAGTTCGTGACGACCAGCGCGTTCACCGCGAGGGCATTCGCCGCGAGGGCGCTCCCGGCGTTGAATCCGAACCATCCGAACCAGAGGACGGAAGCACCCAGGATCACGTACGGGATGTTGTTCGGCCGGCTGTCCAGGCGTTCGACGCCCTTTCGTCGTCCGATCACAAGCGCGGCCGCGACCGCGGAAACCCCCGCGGCGGTGTGGACGACCAGCCCGCCCGCGAAGTCGATGACGCCGAGCGACTTGAGCCATCCGCCGACGCCCCAGTTCCAGTGCGCGATCGGCACATAGACGAACGTCGTCCAGAGGACGATGTAGATCAGGAGGGCCTTGAACCGGATCCGCTCCGCGAAGGCGCCGATGATCAGCGCCGGCGTGATGGCGGCGAATTTCAGTTGGAACGCGAAGTACAGGAGCTCCGGGATCGTCGAGGAATACCCGAGGTTCGGAGCCGACCCGACGTTGTTCAGCCCGAAATCGGTCAGGCTCCCGATGAACTCGTTGAAGGGCGGCCCCAACGCGAGCGTGTATCCCCAAAGGGCCCAGACCAGGCTGACGACCGCGAAGATGGCGAAGCACTGCGCGATCGTCGAGACGAGGTTCTTCCTCCGGACGAGCCCGCCGTAGAAGAAGCCGAGCGCGGGCGTCATGATCATGACGAGGGCGGTCGCCGCGATGACCCACGCCACGTCTCCGGAGTCCAGCGCCACGTCCCGCGCTCCACCGAACTCGACGGGGGCCAGGGAACCGAACCCGGCGTATAATGACTTCGTCTCGCGATGCTCCGTCGGCGTTACACCCGCTGGATAATATTAGCCCGGAGGATCCGTCCGTTCGACCGGCGCCTCGAACTGGGTGACCGATCTCCGCCGTCTTTCAGCGTCGACCTTCTCATCGTCGTGTTCGGACCTGCTTCCGCGACGTGACAGTCGCGCGAACCCCACGACAGCGAGGAAGATGCCGGCGAATCCGATGCCGTTCGCGACGAGCTGCGAGGAGTCGGGGAGGCCCCGATGGACGCCGACGAGCTCCCCGTCGACGTCGAGGATCCGGAGATACGTGCCCTCGTACCGGGAGGTCGCCGTCGACAGGTCGAGCTTCGCGTATCCGGGAGACCCGAAGGCCACGTAGCGGTCGACTTCGTCCTGTGCGACGAGCGAGGTCCTAACGTCTCGCCTCAGGGCGTCCGCTTTCCGCGATTCGGCAATGAGCGGCGGGACGAAGATCGAGGACAAGCCGGAGGTCGTGGAGCTCGAGGGGGAGGAGAGCGCCGGGGCGCCGAAGAGGGGAGCACCGGGGAGGGAGGTTTCCGGCGCCGTGGACCGGTCACCGCCCGGATTCGGCTGCGGAAGGAGGACGAGGAGCGATGTGTAAGGCGTCGCGACGCGGTTCTCCGTCCCGAGGGTCGTCAGTTCCGCGATGATGGCGGGATCCGCTCGGGCGCGGGCGGCCTCCAGGAGCGCATGGATTCGCGTCAAGACCCACTGCCGCTTGAGCAGAGGCTGGACCGGGATGTCCGGACCCGCGGATCGGATGTTCAGAGCGCGCGTCGCACCGGACGTGTCCGGCCACGTCATGCGCAGATCGAGGGAATCATTTGCTGTCCCTCGCATTCGCGCGATTACGAACGCTTCGCCGCCTTGCCAGACGTCCTGGGGATTCGCGCTGGCGAGCGTCAGGTTCGTCGCGTTGGAGATCTGCGCCTGCAACCCCGCCAGGACCGGCACGCGGATCGAGGCGAGGAGATCGGCCACGGGGCCCGGCACGTCGCCGCGGACCGTCACGAGCTCTCCCCGATGATACGCGGAGAGGTTGTGGAGGACCGTCTCGTCATCGTGGTCCGCCGGTCGCACGGCCAATGCGTAGATGGGCATTGCCTGCTCGTACGAGATCCGGGCGTAGGTGGGCTCCAAGTCCGGGTCCAAGGGGGCCCGCGTCGGCCGTCCGTCGGAAACGAGAATCAGGATGGGCTGCTGACCCGCGCGACCAGCATCGATGGCCCAAGAGGCGGCCTGAGCGAGCGGCGCCGCGAGACTCGTGCTACCATGGGGTCGGAACGAATCGAGGAAGCGAACGAGGTCCGCCTCGCCCGCAGGGGTCCACGCTTGGAGATTGGGGGAGGAGGGCGCGACGGTGGTTCTTTGGAAAATGCTCCCGGACGCGTCGATCAGGATGACGAGGGCCCGCGGCGTGGGCTGGAGAGAAGAGGCGAACGTCGGGTCGGCGGCGTCCAGGGAGAAGCGGACGTATCGATCCCCACTCGGGTCCGCGAACTGGCTCAAAGAAGTCCCTGCCGCGCGGAACCGGATATGGAGGTCGCCGGTGGCGGCGGGTCGGGTCTCGTTGATGTACGCGTCAGCGAAGTGCAACCCACCCCGGATCACGGGGAGATCGGGGTGGCTCGGGATCTGGACCTCACCGAGAGGCGCCGCGGTCTCCACGCGGGCATGCACGCGGAGATACGAGACGCTGTCTCGCGCGTCGATGGACAAGCGGTATGTGTATTCGTAGAAGCCGTCCTTCTTCGTGAGCGGCATCTCCAGTGTCGTGATCGTCGTTCGGGCCTCCTTCGGCGGAATCGTCACCGCGATCCAGTAGACGTCCCGCGGCGGATCGTACTGGACGAGGGCCGCGTCCTGGCCCTTCGCGATCGCCTCGAGAAACGCATTCAGGGCATCGGTGCGGTTCTGCGTGGAGGAGCCGTACGTGACGTTCCCGATCTTCATGCGAAGATCCGTGATCAGTTCGTGGCCCTTCTCTAGCGGGAACGCGATTTGCCCTTGCTTCGGTTCGTCGCTCGGGTTGTAGAACTCCTTGATGATGACGACCCGCGCGAAGCCTTCGGTCAGCTGGATCTCGACCTGCGTCCCGTTCACCTGGGTGGGAAGCGGGGTCGGCGGCTCGACGATTACGCAGAACGCGGCCGCCGGGCCGGGCACGGACAGCAAGGCGACCAAGACGAGACTGATCGCGAGCACGAGTCGCGAGACGTTCATGCGCGCACCTCCGAGGCGAAGTCCGATTCGACCCAAGCGCGATGGAAGGCCCAGGTCAGCAAGAGGGCGATGAACCAAAGAGGCCAGAAGACGGTGATGAACAAGAGGAAACCGGTGTAGTATGCCGACAGCATCAATGCCACGACCGAAAGGACGGCGCCCGATTTCGCGTAGAACCCGTTCGTCAATACGCGGTTCCGATGCACTTCATGGGCAGAGCGATCCGCCCACCAGATGCCCGCGACCGCCGCCGCCATGGAAGCGACCATCAACCCGTATCCCAGGAGGAGATTGAACCAGGGACCGAAGGTCGCGAGCGCGAACGACACGATGCCGAGGGCCAAGAGCCCGGCCTTCGTCGATCGCAATGCGGTGGTATTGAATGTCGGACCCTCGGAGCGGAGGGTCCGGAGGCCGTTCGTTTCCGGATCGGGCATGACACCGCATCACAGGCCACCCAGATGACCCCGAGGAAATGGTTAGGAATGGGCCGAACCGGAGTCGGAACTAGAGCCACCGGTGGCGGTCCGGGTAGAAGACCGGTCGCCCCTCCGGATGTCGCTGCTTGTATCGGACGTACCGCTCGTGCCATCGCCGATACCGTTGATCCGACGTCCGCAAGGGGCAGTGCGGCATCCGGATTAACGCCTCCTGGACAGACCACACGTTCCGGGTGGAGAGTCGCCAGTCCACCTGGAGGATGCGCAAGTCGAGGACTCCATATCCTTCGACGCGGCCCGTGAGATCCACGAACGGATCGACGTACGAGAAGACGAGATCCCGGACCGAGCGGAAGACCGGTTTCCGTCCGTGCAGTCCCGGATCTCGGGATCGTGCGACCGTGCCATACTTCGACCCGCGGCGGAACAGCAAGACGACATGGTCGAGGTCATCCTGGGATTCCATGTCCGCGAGGATCGGAGGGGATCCGTGTTGCTCGAGGATCGTCGCGGCGCACAGCGCGCCCTCGAGACAGTGGACCTTGTTCGCCCGGACGACGCCTCGAAATGTGTGGAGGGTTTCTCCATGCTCCTCACGATTGTAGGGCAACGACTCGAGCCATCGCTGCACCTTTTCCGGCGTATCGGCGGCTTCGATGATCGCGCGTTCTCGCTGGGTGAATGAGGATCGCGGCGGGGCGGGACTCGTAGGACGTTCGAGGCCTTCGCCGCTTTTCTAGATTTCGTGCTCGTTCCGGTTCCGTCCGCAGGTCCGCGGCTCACGTCCGCTCGCTCGCCACGAACCGTTCGTCGAATCGCTTGTACTTCCAGTAGGCCACCGACAACGCCCAAGCGACGACGAACAGGGCGATGATCGAGACCCCGATCGTCTCGAAGTTCAAGTCCGCGAGCGTGTCCCAAAAGGGACCGCTCAACCCAAGCTGACCGCCGACCAGGGTGAGGATCTCGATGCCTCCGACTCCGAACGCGACCAGCACCGAGACGATTGTGACCGTGAGGTTGTAGTACACCTTGCGGATCGGATTGATGAGCGCTCAGCCGTACGCCGACCGCATGATGACGCCGTCCGTCGTGTCGACGAAGACCATCCCGCACGTGAACATCAGCGGCAAGATCAGGATCGTCCAGATCGGGACGGTGGACGACACGCCGACCCCTACGCTGATCGCGATCAGGGCGACCTCGGTCGCAGTATCGAATCCGAGCCCGAAAAGGACGCCGACCGGGAAGATGTGCCACGGTTTCCGGATGACTCCGAAGAGCGGGCGGAACAGGCGGTTCAGGACGCCCCGCTTGTTCAGGAGCTCCTCCAGTTCGGCCGCGTCGAGCTTCTGATCCCCTTCCTTCAGTTCGACAAACACGCGGTAGATGCCCACGACGATCAGGACGTTGACCAAGCCAATGACGATCAGGAACGTGCCGGAGACCGCGAGCCCGATGATCGTGCCCGCGCTCTGGACCGCCGGGAGCTCGGCGACGACCACCCGCGTCGCGACGACCAGCGCGACGGTTAGGATGAAGACGATCGCCGAGTGGCCGAGGGAAAACCACGTGCCCACCGTGAACGGACGCTGCCCGTCCTGGAGCAGTTTCCGCGTCGTGTTGTCGATGGCCACGATATGATCCGCATCCACCCCGTGACGCAGGCCGAACGCGTAGGCGACGAGCCCGAGACCTGCGAGGATGGGGGAGATCTGGCCGATGATGAAGGCCAGAATGAAACCGATCGCCGTGGTGCCGAGGATCAGCGCATACAATATCCCGATTCGGATCCGCTCGCTCCGAGAAACGCCGAACCCGGAAGCGGCGGTGTTGTCCGGGGTGGCGGGAGCGGTATGACGCACGTTTCAGAAGTAACACTCGTACCGCATTAAGAGTTTGCGGGCCACGCCCCGAATGGACCGTGTCCTTCTTGTGGCCCGGGCGTCTTGCGGGTCCCGAGGTCGACCATGCCCGTTGCCCGGATCGGCGTGTCTCTCGAAGGCCCACTCCTGAAAGCGTTCGACCGACTCGTGCGGGACGGAGGGTACCGGAGCCGGTCGGAGGCCTTGCGGAACCTGATCCGAACGTCGCTCGCCCGTCGGAAGGTCGAGGCGGGAGGACGCGCGGTGGGGACGGTCACGTTCCTCTATCGACATGACGTCGGCATGGTCACACATCGCATCTTGCATGGCCAGCATGCGTTCCTCCGTTCGATCCGGGCGAGCGCGCATGCCCACCTGGGGGAGGAGACATGTTTGGAGGTCGTGATCATGGAGGGGAGCCCAAACGAGATTCAGAAGCTCACCGACCGCCTCAAGGCGGTTCGCGGCGTGTTGTTTGCAGAGGCCGTCACGACATCGCCCGACCTCCCGTGAGGTCATCCCAGGATCTTCTTCGCCTCGCGGACGGTCATCGGCCGGCCGTAGATGGGGGATCCCGGTTGCTGGCGCCGCCCGCCGTCTCGCAGCGACCCCGTGTCGATCGATGCAAATCCGATTTCGTCGATGAGCTTCGCCACCGTCGCCTTCGCGCTGGCATCGTCGCCCGCGATGAAGACGACGAGTCGCTCCTCCCGTGCAGGCCGGGAGCCGCTCGCCAAGGTGTTCCAACCCATCGTGTTGAACGCCTTCACGAGACGCGCCGCAGGCATCTGCTTCGCCACTTCCTCGCTCGACGTGCTGTCGCCGAGGTCCATGACGCGGCCGACGCCGCTGTAGGCATTCATCGCATCGATCACGATCTTCCCAGCAAAAGATTCCGCCGGGGGAAGCTCGTCCATCTTCCGGTACGGAAGGGAAAGGAGGACCGCCTCACCGAACTTGACGGCCTCGATGACCGACGTGGCCTTCGCGTTCGGACCGATCGAGGACGATAGGGAGGCCAACGTGGCGGGTCCGCGCGAATTACTCACCGCGACCTGGTGCCCCGCCTTTGCGAAGAGCTTCGCGGCCGTGCCTCCGATGTGTCCCGTTCCCACGATTCCGATTCGCATTCCAGCATCACCCGAGCGGGCTGGCGAGGACGTTCGAGAGCTAAGGATTTTCGGGTTGCGAATTAGATTTGCTTTGTCTACCGAAAACTAGAAGGCGCGGCCACGAATGCCCCGGAACCCTCCTAGGACAGACCAACGATGGCGACGCCCGAGCCTCCCCCGTCCACGCCACGCAGCCGCTTCGGCTTCTCCACGATCCCGCGAAAGGTCCGATGGATTGTCTTCTCGAACGCGTTCGGCGCGATCGGCTTCGGCTATCTTATCGTCTTCATCACGGCGTACTTCCCGGAGATCGGCGTTTCGTCGCAAGTCGTCGGCCTACTCCTCGGCGCTGTCGGGGTTTCGATGGTCGTGAGCGCGGCGCCGCTGGGAATCTACTCGGATCGCCGCGGACGGAAAGGTCTCTTGCTGATCGGGAGCGCGGTTCTGCCGCCGTCGATTCTCGTGTTCGCCTTCACGACGGATGTGAAATGGATGGTCCTCGCGGCCCTCGCCGCCGGCGTCGGCGAAGGCGCCTTCCTGTCGTCGTGGAACGCGATCATCGCGGACCAGACGACGGTCGAGCAACGGAACGTGGCGTTCGCCTTGTCGTTCGTCCTCAACAACGTATTCTCAGGCGTCGGACTCGCGTTGCCCTTCTCCTTCCCGTTCATTCAGGGGCAGACCGGGCTTAGCAGCCAAACGGTTCACGTCGCGGCGCTCGTCATCACCGACGGACTCGGATTCGTCATGCCCGTCGCCTTCTACTTCCTCCTGCGGGATTACCGAGAAACGATTCGGACCCGCGAGGCCCGCCCGAAGGGGATGGATTGGAAGCCGCTCCTCAAGTTTTCGGGGATCAACGGCCTCATCGGCCTCGGCGCCGGCTTCTTCATCCCGCTGGTGCCGACGTGGCTCTTCCTGAAGTTCGCGGTGCCGGACACCTGGAGCGGCCCGCTCCTCGCCCTGTCCAACGTCACGATCGGCCTGGCCGCGACCGTGAGCGCGTCCCTCGCGAAGCGGTACGGCCCGGTGCGGGCCATCGTCATGGCCCAGGGCCTCTCGACCGTCTTCATGTTCAGCCTCGCGTTCGTGACAAATGCCCTCGCCGCGGCGGGTCTGTATATGGTCCGGGCGGCCTTGATGAACATGTCCGCACCGATCGGGGATTCGTTCCTCATGGGGATCGTCGCGCCGGAGCAGCGCGGCCTCGCCAGTGCGGTGAACTCGATCGTCTGGCGCTTGCCGAACAGCGTGACGACCATCTTCGGCGGGATCTTGATGGCCGGGGGCTACTATGACATCCCGATCTTCCTCGCGACCGCGTTCTACGTCGCCTCGATCGCGTCCTTCTACGTTGTGTTCCGGCACGTTCGGCCGACCGGATGATGCGAAATCGGCCGGCACGGATTTCCTGGGCGTCTCACAAAACGGCAATCGAACCGGGGTTACGAGCACTTGGGAAGCTCTAAGCAGACGTCTGGCACTGTGCTACCGTCTTTCTCGGATTCGCTGACGGGCCGTGGCGACTGCTATTTCGGCGGTGATTTCAGGATTTTCCTCAAAGATGGGTCTCGCGACCTTCCATAGCTTCCGACCCCGTTTGATTACGTATACGAGGCCGCCTAACAAAACGCCTGTGGCAATGAAGACTGAGGAGGCCGAGCCGTTCGTCAATGCCAGCGTGACGAGAAGGGAGGCCATCGAAAGGATCGACACGACCGCGGCGGGCTTGAAGACACCCGGGCCTCCAACTGCATCCTCGAGCTTTAGCAGGTCCTCCTTTGTGCGACTCATGATTCGAGGCGTCCACCAGTCTCTCAATGCATCAACCTTGCCTCGGGCGGCCAAAGCACAGAGTCGTCATGGTTGCGGAACTCATTGGGCCACCAGACCGGAATCGCATCCGCCGTGGTGAACCATCGACTCGTGGGTCCCAAAGTCTTTTGACCGCTGACTTCGTTCTCGCCGCGACATGAGACTCGTCCTCCTCGGCCCACCCGGCGCGGGCAAAGGAACCCAGGCCGCGAAGCTCGCGGCGTACCTCGGTGTACCGCACATCTCGACCGGCAACTTCTTGCGGCACAACGTCGCGCAGGGGACGGACCTCGGGAAGAAGGCGAAGGCGTACATGGACGCGGGGCAGCTCGTGCCCGACGACATCGTGATCGCGATGACGGAGCGCCGGCTCAAAGAGCCGGACGCGAAGAAAGGCTTCATCCTCGACGGATTTCCGCGGACGATCGCGCAGGCGGAGGCGCTGTCCAAGTTCACGAAGCTGGACGCGGCGGTGAACTTCTTCCTGGAGCCGGAGGAGCTGATCAAGCGGAACACGGGCCGACGCGTCTGTCCGAAAGACGACACGGTGTATCACATCTTCATGAACCCGCCGAAGAAGGCCGGCGTCTGCGACGAGTGCGGCACCCCGCTCGTCATTCGCGCGGACGACCGCGAGGACGTCGTCCGGAAGCGGATCGAGACGTACGAGAGGCAGACGGCTCCGCTGATCAAATACTACCGGGACCGCGGGCTGCTGCGCGAGGTGTACGCGAGCGGCCTGATCGAGGAGATTTTCCATCGAGCGATCGAAGTGCTGAAAGAGTCCGTGCCGCCTCGGGAGCGATAACTGTTATATCGGCGTCGCGATGCGACCGCTGCGCCCGAGTGGGGTAGCTTGGACATCCTAGAAGCCTGCGGAGCTTCAGACCTGGGTTCGAATCCCAGCTCGGGCGTCGGGTTCCGCGGAGATTGAGAGGTCACATCCGAAGACGAGGTCGCGCTTGGGATCCGCGCTGACCGCGGTTTGCGAAACACGCCGGACGTTGACTACGCGGCGGTGCCTCAATCCGTTCCGCCTCGGGGAAAAACGTGACAAAACGAGTGAACACGTCTGTCCTATTATATTAGTCCGGGACAGATGGCGCTCCCGGAGGGATTTTTGCGAGTCGAGCGCTTAGAGTAGCTGCTATTGCGTGCGCCGCGGTCATGGTTCTTCTGATTTTTCAGGGTCACCCGGTCGCGGCAACGTCCCCTACGGGCTCGGAGTACAATCATGCTCTCGCGTCGAACGGAGGCCAGGCGACCGCGTCCGGCTCATCCGGTTCCAATGCGCCGGGAAACGCGATTGATGGATCTTCCACGACGTACTGGCAGAGTTCCTCGACGACCGGATGGCTGGCGGTCCAATTCCGATCGATGGCATCCGTCAACGAGATTCACGCTCACTTCACTTCAACAATCTATTCCTCGTTGTCGCTATACCTCGACTCGAGCGGCAATGGAGCGTACGAGACCGGCGAGAAGGTGTGGTCGGCGACAACGAATCCCGGGCTCGATGTCATCGTCCCTCTGCAGAATGTCTACTCCGCCCTTGGCACGAAAATCACGATCGACGCGAAAGTGGGAAGCAAGCTGCCCCAAATCAACGAGTTCGAGGCCTACCTCCGCGGCGACTCCGATGGAGACGGCCTCACGGACGTCCAAGAGTCGTCGACCGTATACTATCAAGACATGCGGCCCGCCGGGATGCCTCAGGCCATCCCGGATGACGCCGTCAACGTTTCATCGTCCTCCGTCTCCCTGGCGCAGTTTTACGGAATCCCGACGCGCGCCCTGGCGAATTTCGCGGTCGATCACGCGAAGCGCTCGGACCTCACAGCAAGCATTGGATATTGGAACGGGTCCGCTTGGATCGACCGCTATGTCTGGGATCCGGGGAAGCGTCTACTCTCCGTCGGCATCGCGAGCCCCGCGGCGGGAGCCACTTATGCGGGGACCATCAATGCCGTTGCGACGGTCTTACACCCGGACATCACGGCGAAAGTCGAGTTCCGCGTCAACGGGACGCTGATGGCGACGGTCACAACCCCGGTCGGGAATGCCTATCCGTGGAGCTGGACGACGTCCGGAGATGGCGTCCGGATCCTCAACGTAACGCAGTACGACACGGCCGGCGGAAAGGCCTGGGACCAAATCTCCGTGAACGTCAACAACCTCGGCCCGGCCGTGACGTGGAAGAATCCTGCGAGCGATGCGACGGTGACCGCGACGATCACGGTGAAAGTCACCGCGACGGACTACCACGGCGTCCAAAAGGTCGGCTACTACGTGGACAACGTGCTCCAGCAGTACGTCACGACCCCGATCGCAGGCACACATGACTACGCGCTGTCGTGGGGCACGGATGGCTGGATGAACGGTGTCTACACGATCAAGGCGGTCGCGTACGATCTCGGGGCGTTACAACAGACGACGACGTCGACCCGCGACGTCACATCGAGCAACGACCCTGCGGTGCACCTCACGTCGCCCACAGCATGGTCGACGGTGAAACTCATCCGGACCGTCGCGGCGAACGCGAGCTCCACCGCTTCGTCGATTTCCAAGGTGGAGTTCTACCTCGATGGCGCGTTGGTGTCCACGGACACGTCTTCCCCCTACTCGTGGTCGTGGGACACGACGGGCTCCACGGATGATCAACACGGCCTCATGTCCAAGGCCTACCGGGTCTCCGACGGAAAGTCGGCATCGTCCTCGATCACGGTGACGGTGTACAATGGAGGCGGCGGTGGCGGTGGTGGCTGCCCTCCCCGATGCCCGACGTCGCCCGCCCTTGCGCCGGACGCCCCGACGGCCTCCGCCACCGCGACTTTGGGCACCCTCGGGACGGACTGGACTCCGGGGGAGACCGATGTTGGCACGAAAGCGACCGTCATCGTAGACCTCACCGGTGCGTCGGCCGGGGGCAGCGCGGGCGAGAACGCGTCTCGCATCTTGCGACCCGCCTTGCCCGCCGCGTACTTCATGACGTATCTCCAGTGGCGGCTCGTTGTGAAGGATTGGACGAAGGGCAGTACGGGAAGCGTCACGGCCTTCATCCTGCGGTTTGAGGCCAAGACCGATTCCCAGTTGCCGAACGGGAGGGACACGGACGGAGACGGAATCAACGACGGATTGGAGGCGAATTACTGGCACACAATCCCGGTGACCCGCGATTCCGATCTGGACGGTCTCACGGACGACTACGAGATTGTGCCTCACGCCCTCACCGTGTCGATCGGCGGGACAACGTCCATCCTGACGGGCATTGCGACCGACACGACGAACCCGGACACGGACGGCGACGGATTGAGCGACGGTCAAGAGACGGGCCTCGTGACGACCGGCCAGTCGAAGGTCGTGGGTGAAGTCGGAGTGGTGAAGAACATCGCATCCGCCGCGCAGACGGTGTATCTTCGAAACCACTACTCGGAAGGTCGAGAAATGGGTGTCCGGGGGTTCGGGGGCAGGCGAGGACGTGACCTACCTGGTCCTCGAGGCGGGCGACCACACGCTCTTGGACGGCAGCCGAGTAGAGGCCGGAACGTCCTCCGTCTCCACGACCACGACGACCGTGGCCTTCCGCGAATCATTTACCGCGGTTCCGATCATGCTTGTCGAGACCCAGACCGCGACCGATGCGAGTCCCGTCGTTGCGAAGCGGACCGACGCGATTTCCGGCTCGAGCTTCGGCGTCTATCTGAATGCGAACTCTTCTGCGACCCACGGAAGCGAAACGGTCGGCTATGTGGCGATATCTCCCCAGGCGACGCCCAATGCGCTCGCAACGTGGACCCGCGCGGAAGTCTACGTGCCGGGTGCCACAGGCATATGGACGTATCCCGCGAAGTTCACGCTTACGCCGTTGCTCCTTGCTTGGTTCCGGGGGGAAGCGGCGAGTGGAAACAAGAACATCGGACTCCGGCTCAGCGCGGCGACGAATCTAAGCGCGACCGTGTATCGGGAGCAGTCCGGTGTGGCTCCGGCGGACACGATCGACTTCTTCGCTTTTGCGAGTCCGATGAACCTCACGGCGCGCCTCACGACGAATCCGAAGGTCAGCGACACGGACGGCGACACCCTCTCGGACGGGGCGGAAGTCAACACCTACGGTTCGAACCCGACGCTCAAAGACACGGATGCGGACGGCATCCCGGACAACGTCGAAGTGACGAACCGCACGATCACGATTCCCGTGAACGGCGCCGCGAAGACGATTACGTTCAAGACCTCGCCGACGTCCGATGATACGGACGCGGACGGAATCAAAGATTCGGACGAGATCTCGGGCATCCTGGACCATCGCTTGCTTTGGTACGACATGGCCACGACGACCGACGCCACCCACCTCCGGGATTTGAGTGGAAATGGTCGCACCGGAACCATTGCCGGCACGACATCCACGACCGGCAAGGTTGGGAGCGCGCGTCTCTTCTCAGGTTCCGGCTCCGATTACGTCAACGCGGGGGATCTGGGGCTGACGGTGCCCTTCACGGTGTCCGCGTGGGTGAATCGGGACAGCACACAGGGCGACGTCTTGGGAGATATCCTAGACAAGAACTGGAACTATCAGCTGAAAGTGTCGAAGACCGGGACGGTGTATGCCCAGTACAATGATGGGACGGCATGGAGAGTCCTCACATCCAACGCATCCATACCCGCGGGAACTTGGACCTCGATTGCAGCAAGCTTCGAGCTGACCGGCTCGGATACTCTCGTGAAGATCTACATCAACGGCGCCTTGGACGTCCCGCGGATCCTCACCGGGCGACCTTTGTCGTCCAGCGGATACTGGCTCGCGATCGGACGATATGCCGCCGCCAACCTCGAACGGTTCAAAGGCGGAATCGACGAGGTCCGCATCTGGGACCGAGCCCTGGCCCCGACGGAAATTGGGGCGTACTTCAATGTCACGAACGCGGGGTCACCGCTCACGTGGCTTGACCTGGAGACCCGAGGGACCTCGGGCAACCTGTTTGACTTCGACGGTTCGTCGCCCGCGCACGAGGGCGTCGCGGTTGGGACCACGGTGGTCGAGGGCCGGGCCGGGTTCGCACGCAAGTTCTCCGGAGGCTCCGACGGCATCGACATCGCGAACACGGCGGTCTCGGGTCTCCTCACGACGGCCGTGACCGTGGATGCATATGTCCTCGTGAGTTCGATGCCGGCCTCGGATGCCGCGATCATCGCTCGAAAAGGCCAGTTCTTCCTCAACGTCACCTCGGATGGCCGGGCTCAGTGGACCCTCTACAAGGCCGGTTCCACGACATCGCCGTTGCCGATTCCGCTCAACCGATGGGTCCATCTCGCGGGGTCCGCGTTCAAAACCGGGTCCACGACCTCCCGGTTCTCCGTGTATGTGAGCGGCGTCGCGGTGGCATCGGGCACGGGCGGGACATTCCCGAGCTCGTCCTCGAAGGTGACCCTCGGGTACTCGGAGGGTCTGTCGCACCTCGTTGGTGCAATCGACGAAGTCCTCATCCTCGGGACGGAGGCGACGTCATGGACTGTCCGCGACCTCGAAGTACGCGGGATTCTCCTGAACCCGAACGCCACAGACACGGATGGAGATGGCCTGGCGGACGGGCAAGAGCTGTTCGTGAAGAGCGTGAAGACGCCGAAGCGCTATCCGATCCCCGACTATTCGGGCATTCCGGGGATCGCGTCGACGGCGTCGATGGCGGCCTCGCTGTCCGCCCCTGCCTCGTTCCTCGCCTCCGCGACCGCAATGGTGGGCATCACCCACACGTTCATGGGCGACCTGATCGTCGAGCTCCACCACGTCGTCGGCGCGTCAGACCTGAATTACGTCTTGCGAAGCCGGGTTGGAGGGAGCGTGGACAACAACTTCACCTCGTACGACATGCTGAACGGTCCTCTCAACTTCGGCCGCCAAGATTTCGTCTCGACGGATCCGTGGTACTTGCGGGTCTCCGACAACGCCGGCGCCGATACCGGTGTGATCGAGTACCTCCAGATCCAGCTCACGGTCCACACGCTCCCGAACCGCGCTGACACGGACGGGGACGGCCTGAACGACAGCGAGGAGATCAATCTCGGCTCCGACGGCTTCGCGACCGACCCATGGAAGGTGGACACGGACGCGGACGGCTGGTCGGACGGTTACGAGACGCTCACCAAGGGGACGAACCCACTCGCCTGGGATACGGACGGGGATGGGGTCCGCGACTCCTCGGACCTGGACCCGTTACGCAACCTCCTCGTGGCGGTCCGGGTCAACTACATCCACCACGGCGCGAGCCCATGGTGTTCGCCGGAGCTCGTCGGCATCATCCGGGTGAATGACGACTACACCTGGGTGACCCAGCACAAGCTCGCCACCCTCGACAAGCTCGACCAGGCGTGCGGCTGGCCGAATCCCCAGTACACGACCTCGTATTTCGGCTACACGTACTATGCGGACGTCCCGGACGACGTCTCGGCCGTGTCAATTCGCGCGACGGCGTGGTCGATCAACTGCTGCCGCGGGGACGACATCCTCGTCGACGCGTTCGTCCAGGGCGGGTACGCGTTGAACTCCGGCACATCTTACAACACGCTGTGGAACGGAAACTCGTACTACTCCTTCGACATCTGGACGATCGCCCTTCCGAAGGCCAAGACGCTCTTCGTCACGGACGGCAACACGACGATCACGCTCGCGAACGGCCAGAACCGACTCGTCGGGCAGGACCGGTACTACGTCTTCACGTTCGACGTGACCGTGGCCTATGGCCCGTTCGTCGTCGGCGTGAACGCGGTCGTCGTGCCGCGCTCGATCTTCCTCGATTCGAAACTCCGAAAAGACTTCGACGCCGGCACGTTCGCGCCCCTGACGGACGCGACCCTGTACGGCGAGGACCTCGGCCAGACGAAGGTCTCGGAAACCGTCGCGGGGACGATCGCGAGGTCCCTCTCCGGCGTCGACGCGAACGACGTCCTCCAGCGGCTCCTCCGGAACACGACGAACGTCCTCTTGTACTCGTACGTCGACGTCACGTCCTACGTCGTCCTGATGAACCTGCCTGCGGACGTCGTGACGATCCTGCCGTGGTCGTCGCCCGCCACGGTGACCGGTATCGCCGAGGGGCCGACCGGCGCGATGCCTGCGGACTTCTGGACGAAGATTGGCGCGTCCGCGTCGACCCTCGTGAACGCCCTCGTGTGCGCCAGCCAACCCTCTTGCTTGGGGCAGATGATCTACAAGGGACTCGTGGCGCTCGGCACATTCCTCGTGGACCTGGCCCGGGCGATCGTGGACTGGGGAATGAAGCAACTTGGGCCGCTGTGGAACACAATCGTGGCCGTCGCGCAGAAGGCGGGGGAAGTCCTCGGACAGGTCGTGAACGCGATTGTGAATGCGGGCTTGGCTGTCATTCACGCCGCCCTCGATCCCCTCATCAGGGCCGTAATGGACGCGTACGCAGCGTGGGCGAATGAAGTCGCGCAACTCATTCTCAACCTAAGGAACCTGCCCATAAACGACCTCGTCCGAGGGCTCATTCAAGCCACATTCTTCTCCGTCTTCGCTCTCGCGATTTTCGCAATCATCGTTGCGTTCAGTGTCGCAGAAAAGATTACCAACGCCATGACCCTGGGGCTAGCGAACGTCGCGGGGATCATCATCGGTGCGGTCGCGGGCCTTATTGTGGGTATGTTGGTAGTTGCGGCGATAGGCAAGTGGCTTGGCTCGACCGTGATCGACCAGCTATTGCCCCCCGGATTCGACGAGATTACGGGTGCCACGTTCACCGTTGCACAGTTTCTTTTCGCTTACGAGCTCGCGCAGCGTCCACTCAAGCCTATCCAGGGAATCGAAACTGGCTTGCGGGATGCAATCTTGGGCCTCATGCTGCTCGGCGTGGCGACGCTAGTCAAGCTTGCTCTTGGTGAGACAGTGATCGGCCTTACAATTCTGGTGTTCCTCGATGCGTTCGCTCTTTACAAAGAATTGTCGGGAATCGCCGATGTCATCAAGATAACCGGCAGAGGGGCGAACTTCGTGAAGATGTGGTATCCGTTCCTCTACCCCGTCACGGTCGTAATGAACGTTGTAGGGGTAGCTACCGCGGCAACGGATTTAGCGGGCGACGCTGGTAAGCTCGCCAGCAAGCTGTAGGAGGTCTTCTTTCGCTCGAACAGAAGTCAATCTTCATCGTTGATCAGCGTAAGGTCGCGCGGCGGAAGTTGGTCCGTCGAGGCCATCTAGCGATAGACGTTGGGATATTAGGTATTGGCATCTTCGTAGCTCTTGGAACAGTGTTCTTTCCCTCCGTTCTGGACATTCGCAGTCCGGCTCTTTTAGCCTTGGCAACGATTGGACTGTTCGCCATCGGTGCGTATGCGTTTTGGAACGACTACCGGACGCTTCTTCGGATTAATTCAGTTTCTGTGGCGACAGGCGGATTGCACCCTCCGTTCAAGCCCAAACAACGACTTCAAAAGGGCGATTGGTTCCTGCCCTACAAGGATATCCTCTCCATGCTCCCCGTCGCCGAGAAAGGGGACCTCGTGCCGGTGTATGATCTCAAACTCAGGGACAATCTCACCTTCCAGCTTAACGCGTTGGATTTGCTCGTCTATGTGGGCGAAACAGAAGTCCGGCGATACGCGAGGATCTTGGCCGTGATTAGGGAAGAAATCCAGCGCCCCGTCAATCGGGAGAGGGCAGCCAGAGGCAACGATGTGATGATTCCGGCGGAGCGGTTCCACGATACTTAAGGTCTCAAGTCCCTTCGCGTCATGGCGTCCTTGGCTATCTCTCGTCACCGACATTTTGGCCTGTTCAGCTCGCGTGACGGCTGGCGCAGAAATCGGCGCGGGTCTGATTGAGCACACCTTTATTGACGGCGCGGCGAGGGGTGCATAACCGTGGGAGTGACTCCTCCCGATGCACGGGAAGCGGTGGTGTACAGCCAAGGAAGAGGGGGCCTGGTGGCGAGGAATCTCCCATTGACGGTCGGATATGGGCTGATCGGTGGCGAAACCGTCGCTTTTACCGTGGTCATGCTCCTCGACTTCCAGCGTGACCCATTTACACCTCTTGCCTACTTTCTGTTGCCGGCGATCGTCTGGGGTGCGCTCTTGGAAGCATTGCTGGTGTCGGGCGCGGAATTGTCCCGATCGAGGTTCGTTGTATGGGCGAACGCCTTCGCCCCACCGTTTCGCCGGTCACGACTCTTCGCGCCAAGGCTCCCTGCCGTGATGCCATTCGAGACGGCGCAGAGTGTGGTTCCCGGGATCCGCGTGGTCGACAGAAAGGAGCGCATTTACAGTGTTTCCGTTGAACTGCGGGGCGGGGAGAGACTCATCGTCCGCGAAAGTGATGTCGGGAGCACGGGCGTTCGAGCGCTCCTCAGTGCGTGGTCGGAGTGGACCAAGCGCCTGCAGGCCCCGTCCGCCGTGGCGAGCGCGCCGCAGACGCCGCCGCTCTGGATCGGGCGAGAGTGGAGGGAAGAGCTGGCGATCGGGCTCGGGTTGCTCGCGATTCTCGTTGTTGCCGCCCTCTTGATTGCCTTGGCGGGCAACAACATCGCAGGACGGGTGGCGTTCGCAGCCCTGTTCGTTTCTGGGTTCGCGTTCGCGGTTGGCTGGATTCTGAGCGCACGGTCTAGGATGCGGCGGATCATCAAAATGCGCGAAGACGGCCCTAAGCTTGACTCATAGACGACGATGGATTCGATCCGGCGGTGGGGGTCATGGGCCAGCCGCTCCGCATGACCGGGTATCGGAACAGTACCGCTGTGATAACTCCGACTGATTCGACCTCATAAAGGGTCCCTCGACTCTTCGGAGAGCGTCCCGGGGACGATCGCGAAGTCCCTGTCCGGCGTCGACGCGAAGAACGTCCTCGACCGCCTCCTACGGAACTCGACGAACGTCCTCGTATACTCGTACGTCGACGTGACGTCGTACGTCGTCCTGATGAACCTCCCGGCGGACGTCGTGAAGATCCTGCCTTGGATCTGTCGGGGCAGTCATGTTAGGTGTCGAGTCGTATTTCCTAGGCTAGGGATTTCCGATGAAATCCAACATAGCGCGGAACCAGGCTGCCGTTCTCGCGCGAAATCTCAGTCTGTGGATTTTCAGCGGACTGGTTGCGATCGCGTTGTTGATCGTTGTCCTTGTCGGGGTCGATCGCCTTCTGAAACAGCCTGCGGAGAGCCTCCTTGTCTTTGGCCTACCGACCGTGCTGGTCCCTATCCTCGCCTATCTGCGACTCCGAGTGGCGATTCCCGATTCCGTGACGATTGTCGCCGACACCATCCGGTTGGACTTCGGATTGCTTCGTCGAACCAAGATCATCGGCGTCTCGGACGTCTTGCGACTCGACCTCAGAGAACCGATGGTATGGCATCGCGGTTCCATGGGGTTCCGATGGGTTCATCTTCATTGGCGAGACACCTTTTCGCGCCGAAGGAAGCTCGTTTTCCCGGTCGGGGGCGAGGCCGCAAACAGCCTGACAGGACTAAGAGCACGACTCGGAACTCGTTAGGGCAGACGAATCCATGAAAAGGGGGATGTATCGATCCTGTAACCGCGCGAGTCGGGATGATCTAGCTCGATGGAGCCGTGATCTATCTCGCTTTCTTCGCAGCAGCACCGAGCCTCGGGAAGGCCAAGGTCCTCTGACTCGGGCGTATCCATTGATGTTTCCGGTCAGTGAGGCGCTTAACATAGTCGCGATGGTTTCATCGGTTGCATCGCTCATCGGCGATGTCACGACTCTAGGAGATTTGTCAGGGTATTGGTAGCCGTGAAATCAGGGGCCGAGTCTAATCGCGTATTGGGCCGTGATGCGCGTAGGTCGCGTCTCACATTCATGTTCATTATGGGGTTGGTAGTAATTTTCACCAGCCTCTTTGTTCGGGACCCCTCGAGAGGGTGGCAGGGAGCCTCGGTGCTAGTAGTCCTGTATGCCGTGCTGGGTTACGTCGCTTACTTTGCTGCCGTCGGAGGGTACGCGCTCGATGTCGAAGATCCCCGCCCCCATCTCAGCGTGGGGAAGGGAGTCCCTGCTTGGGGTTTTTTCTTGGTTGGTGGGGTTCTGCTCATCCTCGTCGCAGTTGCATGGGCGCTCTGGGTGAGTCCTCGTAACGCGTTGCTGTTTGGAGGCATCGCGATCGCATACCTCGGCGTCAGCTACCCGCAGAAGCTTTCGATCCGCAGAGCCGCCCTGTCCGGATTCGGGCTTGTCATCGCATCTGTGGGGGTGGTTTTCTTCTGATGTGCCGATCTTTGTGCGGGCGACCTCGGTCATCGCGCTCGGACGAGGTAAGGTGGCATTGAACGAGGTTCTTGAGCACCCACCCGATCTTTTTGTCCACGGGAGAACGTCCGGATGCGCGACGGGCCATGAAGGAAGAGGATGTGAGCGGTGACTTCGCCAACCTTCGGTTTCCCCCTCCGACGCAGAGGGTCTATCCCAGCAACTTGGTGAGGGGGGCCGCATTTGTGCTATTGGCCGTCACGGCAGTGGCCACTGGAGGGCTGGCCATCGGTCAAATCCTGAGCAATGCCCCGATCGAGGGGCCCGGGGGGTTGTGGGGCTCTGTCTTCTTCTTGGGGGTCATCTGCTTCCTCGCTAGCTTCTACGGGTTCATGGTGACCAGGGTCCGTGGCTTTCGCGTTCTGGACGGAGTCGTGACACTTGTCGCCCCCGTACGGAGAGCATCCGGGAGTCGCATCCGGCGCGTGGCGCTCGGGGAGATTCTCTCGGCGGAGCGCATCAGACAGTCGGGCGCCGACCCTGGCATTCTGGTGACCTTGAAGGACGGCACGAAATTCCCCATTTTCGACGGAGACCTCCCCGGGGGCGGCGGCCGGTCCTTCCTCGATCACCTTGCCGCGCAGGTGAGCCAGGGTTCCTCGCAAAAGTGATGGAATCCGGCTTACGCGATGTTTTGAAGACATCACCGAGTCCTTTCGCGATTGAGGCATAGAGACGCGGACTGCGGTGTCGAAGAGCGTCGAGATCGCGTGGAAGGCGACTCCAGATCTCGGCTCATTCCGAGCTCGACTGTCTCTCCGGGGCGTTTCGCGAAATGACCTTCGGTCTTGGCTGGCGTGATTGGATACGGGCGTGCTCGAACTCGAGAATGGATTTAAGTCGATTCACGTCATCTTTCTACGCGCGTGGCATCCCACCACCCGTGCATTCGAGTAGTTGCACTTTTCGTTGCCGGCTTTGCGGTCGTCTCGTCTGCGTGGACTTTCCCGATTGCATCCCGGCCGCTCGCAGATAATCCTGGCCTCACGGCCTTGCCACAAGAACCCGTAGTCTCGTCAGCATCGAGCGTCGACTCCATCGTCACACCCGGAGACCGTGGGATTCGCCCCACCCAGACCGGGTCCGCTGGACCCACTCCCGGTGCCTCCGTTCCTGTGGAGTCCTTCGAGGGCCTCCATTTCGGCACGAACGGGCCGTACACGAACCGCCTCACCCCCCCTGATGTCCAAGTCGCGGTTGGACCGAACCACGTCGTCGAGATGGTGAACGTCCTCGGCCGAATCTCCACGAAGCAGGGAGTCGAGGTGCAGACCTTCCCGCTCGACACGTTCTTCGGCGTACCGTCCACGGATTTCATCAGCGATCCGAAGGTCCACTTCGACACCGCGAGCGGCCGTTGGTTCACCTCGATTACCGACGTCACGACCGGCAGGGTCCTGCTCGAAGTCTCCAAATCAGACGACCCCGCGGGCCTGTGGAATGCGTATAGTGTCTCCACGATTACGGGCTGCGCCGATCAGCCACTGGTGGGCTTCAGCGATCTTGTCGTCATCATTTCAGCAAACGACTTCTCCTCGTGCACGAGCGGGAATCCGTCGTATCTTGGAGTCCAATATTGGGTGCTGAACAAGACGGATCTCGTGAGCGGGGCTGCCGCGCGGACGATGAGCTTCGGTCCGGACCCGACGCTGTTCTCCGTGCACCCCGGTCAATCGCTCCGCCCAACGGATGCACAGTTCATGGTGTCGACCGGGAGCGGCCCCACGAGCACCCTGACCCTCTACTCCGTCACCGGCGTTCCACCAGGCCTCGTGCTCGTGACCCCACAGAATCTCGGAATCCGGGCGACTGCGATCCCGCCGAGCGCGCCGCAACTCGGGTCGAGGTCCACCCTCGATACGGCCGACAACCGCGTGCAAGACGCGATGTGGGCGGACAGCCGCCTTTGGCTCTCGCTTGCCGATGGGTGTATCCCTGCGGGGGACAATCGGGTCCGGTCGTGCGTCCGACTGATCGAGGTCGACACGGCGAACGGAACGATTGCGCAGGACTTCGATGTCGGCATCTCGGGGAAGTACCTCTTTTACCCCGCCCTCCGAACCGATGCAGCTGGTAACTTAGTCGTGGTGTTCGGCTACTCGTCCACGACTGAGTATCCGGAGATGAGAGTAGCCACGCGGTCGGTCCACGACCCGCCGAACACGATCGGCGCGCCGCAGGTCCTCCGTGCCGGCGAAGGGCCCGAGGCGAGCGGATGTCCCAACAACTCCGTATGCCGGTACGGCGATTACTTCGGCGCATCCCAGAATCCCTCGGACCTGGGCATCGTATGGGTCGCCGGGGAGTACGGCACGGCGAGCGGGTGGGCGACGTTCATCGCAGCGATGGCCGAGACCGTGCAACTCACCGTCGCCTATGCCGTCCAAGGGGGCGGCTCGGCGTACCTCCCGCCCACGCTCACGTACGTGCGGGGCGGGCAGAGTGTAACCGTCCCGTTGACGACGGCTCCGGCCGTCTTCACGGTCGATGTCGGGACGGCGTGGTCTGTCTCCGCCCTCCTTGACGGCTCCGGCGTGGACGAACGGTGGGCGACGAACGAAACCGTTTCCGGGATCGCGATGAAGACCGAATCCCTCACATTCCATTACTCCCACCAGTTCTCCGCGTCGTTCGCCTACCACGTCACCGGCGGCGGCTTCGGGTATTCCCCGCCTTCCGTAAGCTACGAGCAATTCGCACTCGCTCGGTCGAACCGCGCGAATCTAACGGTTTGGGCCGATGCGGGCAGCGCCTACTCGTTCCCATCATCCCTCGTCGGCTCGAACGCGAGTGAGCGTTGGCTGGCGGACGCGCTGAATCGGAACGGGACCGTCGGCGGGTCGGGGGTCATCGAGATCGCGTACCGTCATCAAGCCCACCTGACGTTCGGCTTCCAGGGTCCCGCCGAGTCGTCGATTTCTCCCGCTTCCGGCTGGTACGACGTAGGTGCCTCCATCACACCATCCGTCCGCCCGGCCGCCGGATGGGCCCTGGGTGCCTGGATGGGGACTGGATCCGGGGCGTACTCCGGGCCTCAAGTGAGTCCGACGATTCTCGTCGGCGGGCCGATATCCGAAGTCGCGATCCTGTATCCGGGTCTCACGATTACCGCGGGTGCCGGCGGTTCCGTCTCGTATTCCTATGGAGGCATCTCCGGGACTGTGGCTGGCGGTTCGACTCGCACGCTCTATGTTCCCGCCGGAACGACCGTGATGATCGTGGCGAGTCCATCCTCTTCGTACACGTTCATCGAATGGAGTGGCGCGACATCGAGCAATCGGTCGAACGTCAACGTGACCGTAACGGGCCCCGCCCAGGCAACCGCGCACTTCTCGCTCTCGGCAAGCGTGGCGCTGGCGTTCTATTCCTCGATCGCCGCGGTTGGGATCATCCTCGCATTAGTCCTAGTCGCGGTGGCCGTCCGCAGGCGACGCCGGCGGTCCGAGCCTCCGCCTCCGCCGCTCGAGCCGCCACTACCACCGCCCCCGCCGCCGTAGGCATCCCGACGGAACGCCCGACAAAGGTATGCCGCTCCCTGGTAACCCATCTTGCCCACCGGAGGCGGAATCATGCCGCTCCAGATCGAAATCGATGCACAGAACGGAGGTAGCCGTGGTCCTCGCGGACGACGCGCTCCTCCGAGACGTCGTGATCCTCGGCGCGACCGGCGCCGGGAAGACGGTCCTCGGTTCCGTCTTCGACAAATCGCCATGAAATCGTCGATCACATGAAGCCGAGGGGCCCGAGCTTCTCCGGCAAGTACGTGTCCGTCACGTAGTCGAGTCCGTACTTCGCGAGCGCCTGCTGCTCCGCTTTCTTGTTAATCTGAAGCATCGTCTGGATCTCGTTCCTCCAGAACTCGTCGTTGAAGCGTGGGTCCGTCATCTCTGCGTTCAAGGCTCCGATGTCTCGTGGCGTAAGGGCGTCGGTAGGCAATTCGTAATTCAAGATGTCGCTTGGAGTGATTCCAACGAACTCCGCCGTGGGAGTCGCCAAGTACTCCGAGATGTGAGCCGTTTTGATGGCCCCGTACGCGACGGCGGCGTGAATCCGGAACGACCACGGGTCAGAGTCAGTGAAGGTCGCCACTGGGAGTTTCATCTCCTCGTTCAAGCGCTTCAGGAGCCTCCGCGTGCTCCTGGAAGGTTGCCCTTTCAGATGTACCAGGACGCATTTCGCGTCATCGTCAAAGCCATTTTCCACGAGGCGGTCGAACATGCCGCCGGTCTCAATCGCGAGGATGAACTTCGCGTCCGCCTCAATGAATTTGATCTTCTCCTTCTCCACGTTGTACGGAATCGTGTAGCCTGCATCGCCGACGTCATCGCGGCAGTTGATTCGCTTGCGATCGCCGCCTCGGGTAATCTCTTCGAGTGTGATATTCCCGATGACGCTCGCTCCGCTTTCCTCCGGGCGGAGTTTGAAATCCTCCCGGAGAAGTTGCGTGATGACCTCGAGGTCCTCCGCGAGGAGGTTCGATTCCTCCTGGGCGTGGAACTTCGCGATGTCCCAGCCTTCGGAGATGTAGTACATCTCCCTCAGCGTCGAGGACTTGCTGTCCCGGATCATGTCCCGGATGAACTCGAGGACGTACATCGTCCGCAGGAGCATGAGGGCGCCCTTGAGTTTCTTCGCGCTCCGGACGCCCATCAGGTTGCCGTACTTCCAGACCGCGTGCTTCGAGTCGAAGCGGATGTTCGCCTTCGTGCGCAGAGGGATCTTCATCTTTGGGATTTGGCCGCCGTCGAGTTCCTCGTAAATCTCTTCCGCGATTGCATAGAGCGCGTCCACAGCCTTGCTTGGTGCCGGCGCACCGCCTTTCTTCTTACTCGTCATCGAGCGCCTCTTCCGTCTCGTCGTAGTCGATCTCGCCCTCTTCCTCCGGCTCCGCGGCGGGCGCCTCTTCCCCTTCGAACTCGGCGTAGTTCAGCTCCCAATCGCCGGGCAACGGCTCCGCGCCGATCACGAGGCCGGGGTTGATTCCGCTCACATAGATGTCGGATTCGTCGTACTCGGTCTCGTCGAGTCCTTCGAGGACGAATGAGATGGAGGCCTTCGCCACGCTGTCGATCCGCTTCAGCTCCCACGTGATCTTGCCGTCGTCGCGCATCTCGGAGGGCTTCGGGTCGATCGATTTCGGATCGATGCCGCGCGGCAGGAGCAGGTGAAGGTTCAGCTTCTTGCCCGCCGTGGTGAAGTTGTGGACGTTGAGGGTGACCGTGTGCTGCTTTTGCTTCTTGTCGTACGCGATGTCCTCGTCGACCCAGACGACTCCCATGATCTTCGTGATCGTCGCGTCGAGGACCGGGACCTTCTTGTTCACGATCTTAGCAGATTTGTCGGCGATTCGCGGCAGGATGAGTTGGACGATTTCGAACTTCTCTTTCGTCTTCGCGCGGTGCGCCTTCTTCGTGAGATGCGTCTTGAGGCGGCGCCCGGCCTCTTTCAGCGCGAGGTCCAGCTCCGTCATGATCTCGTCGGCGGTGGCCACGGCCTCTTTCGACTCGGAGGTGTACGGCACCTTCGTCGAGCAGAGATGAACGAGGACGATCGCAGGGCCGAACGGGAGGCCTTGCCCGCCGCGTTGCTCCAGGCCGTACCGCCTCCAGTCGACGTTCGCGACGGCCTGTGTGAGAGCGCACCCGCCC
>VBMB01000001.1 GCA_005878525.1 Methanobacteriota archaeon | reverse complement strand
CCATGAAGAACTTCGGGGTCGCGGAGCTCGTGCTAGTGAAGCCGTGCCGGCTGGGAGCAGAGGCGCGGCAACGGGCGATGCGGGGCCTCGAGATCATGCAGGCCGCGCGCACGGTCGGCGACCTTGAAACCTCGTTGAAGGATACGGATCTCATCGTCGGAACCTCCGGTATCGACACGGAGAGCGAAAAGCGGTTCGCTCGAATCTCCGTCACACCGCGTGACTTCGCGGCGCGGGTCGCCAAAATGAATGGCCGGGTCGCGCTCCTCTTCGGCCGGGAAGACTTCGGTCTCCTCGATGACGAATTGCGGCGATGCGACCTATTGACGACGATTCCGGCATCCGCGGACTACCCGATTCTCAACCTGTCGCATGCGGTGACCATCCTGCTCTACGAACTTCTCGCGGCGAGAGCCATCAAGCGCGGGAAGCGAGAAGCGTCCGGCCTGGAGAAGGAGAAGCTCCACGAGGCATTCGAGTCGTTGCTCGCCGAAACGGATTACCCGGCGCACAAACGAGCGCGCACGCAGGTCATGTTTCGTCGACTCATCGGCCGCGCAGTCCCGAGCAAGTGGGAGTTCCATGCGCTCATGGGCGTGATCCAGCGGGCCACGAAGCGAATCCAGCGCCTGGAACGCAAGGACTAGCGGATCTCTCGATCACGCCACATCACATGCGCGAGGAAGAAGGTCGGGCCGGACTCATTTCGCGATCCCGATGCCGAGTGACCGGTCCGTCTTTTCCATGCTCTTGCGGGCGTCCCTCTCGAGCTCGAGCATCGCCCGGATCGCGTCGACGTTCTCGGGCACGACGTCCGACTCCTGGTGGACCGCCTGGAAGTAGTACAGGCGCTTGCCGTCGACGGCGTGGACGCCGTCCCGCCACACGGCGATCTCGTACAGGTCCGAGCGGCTCCGCGACAGGTCGCGGGCCATCTCCATGATCTGGGCCGTGGACTTGACGCCGTCTCCGCCCGAGACAAGCGTGATCCTCGGGAACCGCTTCCATACGTCGAGAATCTGCGTCGCGTCCGCGGACTTCTTCAGGTCCACGGCCAGCGCGTGCAGGTGCATGATCGTCGTCGGCACCTTGACCGCAATCGTGTGAATGTCCAGGTCCGGCATGACACTCTGCACGTCCGGGCCATGGTGGCTCGGCATTTCGAGCTCCGGCTCAATCGCGTTGATGGGACCTTTCTTCGAATCGCCCGGGTCCGTCGCGCGGCGCACCATGACCGCGAGCACCTTCTCCACACCCACGTGGGCGTCGAGCGGGTAGAGCGTCCGGATGAGCCCCGTCGTGTTGCACGAGGGCACCCGGACGAACGGTGCGCCGAGGCAGTCCGCGTAATTCGCGGCCGCGTTGAAGGACAGGTTCGTCAGCGCGTGCTCCTCGCCGCCTTGCCAGATCGCCTTCACGCCCGCCCTTTCGTAGAGGGGCTTGTACCCGCTCTCCTCCGGCGTGCAATCGACGACGAGATCCGCTTCTTGGACGAGTTCGTCGAGAATTCCCGCGGCTTTGACGCCGGCCTTCTCGAACTTCGCCAACGCGTCTTTGTTCGCGGCGTACACTGCATATCCTTTCCGCACGGCCAGCTTCGCCTCGAAATCGGGCTTCGTCTTCGCGACGCCGGCGAGGCGCATGTCGTCCTGTACCGCGACCGCGTCGGCGACGCGCTTGCCGATCGTCCCATATCCGTTGATCGCGATCTTGGCCGGCATGGAGAAGAAGCCTCGATGCACCGAACGGTGGCGCGACTAAAAAGTTTGCGCGGTCGCAAGCCTATTCCGCCCGGGCCCGCATACCGAGGTCATGATCTGCTATTATTGCGAGAAGAACGCACGTGCGATTTGCCGGTTCTGCGGTGCCGGGGTGTGCCCGGACCACACGAGGGCGAACCGATTCGTCAGCGGCTGGGCCGCGGAGGGTCGCGCCGACAACATCGTCGTCTTCAACGCAATCTGGTGCGGCCGCTGCGCCGTCCAGCCGATGTACATGGCCTAGCGGTGCGGGGCGCCTCGGGCGTACAGCTCCCGCCGAATCCGCGGGACCATCGCCATCAGCACGGCGGATTCCGTGAGGGCGTCCCGATCGAGCCGACGCTCGGTCAGGTAGCCGATCGCGCCTTCTTTCGAGCCGATGTCCCGGATGCCGGTCAGACGGGCCATCGCCTCACCGACCGGCCTCCCCGCCTTCACGTTCTCGAGCACGCGCGGCGGATACGTGAATCCGGGTCCGTGGCCGACCGTCACCTGGCCCGCGCGGTCGACGATCGCCGCGTATTGCACGTCGAAATAATCCGAGATGAGAGAGGACCACACGAGGCCGGCCTCGATCCCGACCCCGAAATCGCCCGTGCCGATCGCGGCTTTCGCCCGGTTCGTGGCGCCTTGGAGGGCTTCGTCGCCGACCGGCTGCTCCGGCACCTCCGTCCGAACGCGCACGCCCCGCACCCGGGCCCGGAGGGAGAGCGACGCCATGACGCGTCGAACCGCGCGGACCTAGACCGGGTTGGCCGTCCCCACGCCGACGCGCAGCGGGGTCAGGCGCCGGCCGTCGCGGTCGATCACCCCGGACCGAATCCGCCGGGACGCGATCGGCAGACCGTCCTGAGCGAGGACCATCGGCACCGCGCGGATCTCGAGGGGACGCAGGCCTTTCGCGGCCCTCGCCTCGTTCAGCGCGACCGCGACCGGGTACCGCTCCGCAGATACAACGATCACGTCGAGATCAGGGAGGTCGTCCGCGGGGCCGTACGCATCGGATTCACGCGCGTCCGCGATTCGCGGGCGAACCGGTCCGTCGTCAGACCGATCAACACCTGCTCGGGCCGGTCCTCAAACGCGGCGCGCAACAGCGCCTCGTGGCCCTTGTGCAGGATATCGAACGTCCCTCCGAGGACGACCCGCATCGGCGGCCCATCCGGTCCGCGCGATATAAGCGTGCTCACGGAGACAGGCGGCCTTCGTGAATCGCGATCAGGTCCGCGTACACGGCGAACGCGGTCTGGCGCAAGCCCGGATCGCGCTCGATGATCTGGAATTCTTTCAGCATATTCGTCCGCACGAGGAGGGAACTCGAGGTCCCGTTCACGGAGAACAGCGGATGGTCCGGACCGATCGCCTCAATCGACACGGACGCTTTGACGGCGCGTCCATCGCGCCATCCGCGCGCGACTTGCTTCAGGCGCTTCCCCGCCGCCAGCGCGTCCCGAGCCGCCTCGGGGGCGAGGGAGGAGACTCCCTGTCGCGGGACACGTTCGGGCCGGAGACGTCCGGCCATCAGGACGGTCGCCAGGAGACAGGCTTTGACGGTCGCATCCCACCCGTCGAGGTCCATCGACGGGTCCGTCTCGAGGAAGCCGATCCGCCGCGCCGCCTCGACGCCGTCCGCATACGTGTGGCCGGCTTCGATCTCCGACAGGACGAGGTTCGTCGTGCTGTTCAGGATGCCCTCGAAGGATTCGACCCGCGCGCCGCGGAGCGCCTCCTGGAACAGGTTGAAGACCGGCGCCCCGTCCATCACGGTCCCCTCGTACCGGAAGCCAACGTGATTCTTGCGTGCCAGCTCCCGCAGCTGCCGATAGTGGTAGACGACCGGGCCTTTGTTCGCGGTGATCACGTGCTTGCCGGTCCGCAACGCCGCGAGAACGTGATCATAAGCGACCTGTCTCGGCGCAATCCGTAATGGGGTGACCTCGATGACCACGTCCGCTCGAGCCCGACGGATGAACTCGGGAGAGCGCTCCCGAATCCCGCGGCCGCACGATTCCAGGGAGACGCCCGCATCGGCCAGACGGAGCGCCTTCCGCACGTCGATGCCGGCCCGGTTCTCAACCGACCCGTGACGCGCGGTCAGAATCGCGACGATGGAGGCATCGAGCCCGAATTCCCTGGTCAACTCGGATCGATTTTCAAGGAGAAGTCGCGCGAACTCTCGTCCCACATTCCCGAAGCCCGCGAGGACGATCCGACGCCGCATCCGTTCCGCCTTCAAACGTCGAACTGTTTCCCCGCGCCCCGCCGAAGGGCGGCGTCCACCACGAGTTCCGCGACGGCGGCGTCCTGGACGCCTACGCCCGTGAGATCCGCGATCGTGATTTCCTGTCCGGAAGTCCGGCCTCGCTTCAGCCCCGCGGCGATCTCGCCGAGCTCGGCGTAGACATCTCCGGGTCGCAAGACCCCGGCCTCGATCGCATGATGAATCTCTCCGTACAAGACGCATTGGTCGAGTCGGTCCGCGACAACCTTGTCCGCGTTTTTCAGCACGCCGACATCGAGCTCCTGTTTGTCCGGGCCGTCGGCGCCGACGGCCGTGATGTGGGTCCCGGGCGAAACCCATTCGGCTCGCACGAGCGGCTCCCGGGACGGGGTCACCGTGATCACGACATCCGAGTCGCGAACCGCCTGCTCAACCGTCTTCGCCGGGAGCACCTGGATGCCGTGGAGCTTCTCCATGTCTTGCGCGAAGCGAGTCGCCTTTGCTTCGGATCGCCCGAATGCGATCACCCGTTCCGGCTTGCGCACGCCGAGGAGGGCGCCCAGCTGATGACGGGCCTGGGTCCCGACCCCAATGATCCCGACTCGGTCGACCTCGGGGCGCGCGAGGAGGTCCGCCGCCAACGCGCCCGCGGCGCCCGTCCGCAGATCCGTGAGGTAGCCGTTGTCGAAGAGCACCGCCTTGGGGAAACCGGTCGTCGCATCGAACACGAGGACGATGCCGCTGCCGACCGGGAGGCCGCGCTCCGGATTGGCGTACGACCCGGAGGCGACCTTGATCGTGAAGAACCGCGAGCCCTGAAGGTGCGCGCCTTTCACGTGGACCTCAGCACCCGAGTTCGGGACGTCGAGGTGGATGACGCCCGGGAGGATCGCCTCGCCCCTCGCCAAGCGGACGAACGCGTCCCGCACCGCGGGGAGCGCTTCGACCGGCCCGATCAGTTCTCGGATTTCAAGTTCAGACAGGAGCAGGACTTCCATCACGCCTTCCCTTTCTCGGTCCGGATCTCGCGGATCAGGGCGTCGATCCGCTCGAGGCCCTTCGTCAAGTAGGCTTGTGCGTCCCCCATGCCGATCCGCATGAACCCGTCCATCCCGAAGTGATCACCCGGCACGATGAGCGTGGATTTCTCCTTCAGCAGGCGCCACGCGAGTTCCGTAGAGTTGATTCGCAGGGCGTATCGCAGGAAGCAGATTGCGCCCGCGGTCGGAGGGATGTGCGAGAACAGGGAGCCATGGTCCCGGATCCAGTCCGCCAGAATCCCGTAGTTCCGTTCGAGGATCGAGCGCGTGCGGGCGAGGATTTCCTCCCGGCGCTTCGGCACGAGGGCGATCTGCGCGAGACGGTCCGACAAGTAGGTCGGCGCGAGGGTCGTGTAGTCGTGGTGGGCCCAGAGCGTCGCCACCGTCTCCGGCGGCCCGACGATCCATCCGATCCGCAGACCGGGGAGGGCGTACGCCTTGCTCAAGCCGTTCACAATCAACGTTCGCTCATATTCACCCCAGACGCTCTCCGTCCGCGGCCCCTCGCGCTCCGCGCCGATGTACACTTCATCGGACAGCAGCCAGGCGCCGCGGTCCCGTGCCGCATCCAAGACCGCCTTGCGCTGCGCCTGGCCCATGACCGCGCCGGTCGGATTGTTCGGATTGCAGATCGCGATGGCCCTCGTCTTGGACGTCACGAGCGAGCTCAGTTCGTCCGGATCGAACTGCCAGTTCCGGCCTTCCTGAAGGCGGAGCGGCTTGACGCTCCCGCCGAACATCTGCACGAGGCCCCAATTCTCCATGTAGTTCGGCAGCATGACGACGACTTCGTCCCCCCGTTCGACGAGGTGCCACATCGCGAGGAGGTTCGCCTCCGACGAACCGTTCGTCACGAGGACGTGGTTCGGGCTGGCTTCGTGGTACATCGCCGCGATCTTCGCTCGGAGCTCCGGTGTGCCGTTCCCTTGCGAGTACGCCAGCGGATAGTCGAGGAACCGCTCGGTCGCCGCTTCGTCCCCGAGCAGCTCCCGCAACGGGATGGGTTGGACCCCGCTTTCGGACAGGTTGAAATCGACCGAGTTCTCCCAGGTCGATTGCCATCGCTCCATTTCGAACGGGACGATTTTCACGCTCTCCTCGTCGCGGAGCATCGAAGGCGCGCGGTTAATAGGTTCGGGGAGCGATCGCCGCGGACCCGGACCGCCGACCGGGAGGCCATGCAAAGGTCCTGGATCTGGGGGCGAAATTAACCTTAAACAAGGTTAACGACGCGAATCGAGGAGACCGCGTCGGGACGGCCTGAAATCGGACCGGTTCGACGGGCTCCGGCGCCGGTGCCGGTACAAATAAATTCCGCTCTCGTTAAATAGTAGGCACGCATTGCCAGCGGCCGTAGCAGAGGGGGCATGAGGCGGCTCGGCGTGGTCGAGAACATCGCCCACGACGGGACGGTCCTCGTCCGATCCGAGTTCGCCCCCTCGCGAGGCGCCGACGTGCGGGACAAACGAAACCGACCGCTGGGTCGGGTGGTCAAGGTATTTGGACCGGTCCGCGAGCCCTTTGCGGCCGTACGGCCCACCGGAGCTGCCTCGCTGTCCATGATCGGAGTCGACGTGTTCGTTGCTGAGGGAGACCATGCCAACCAAGAAGATCGAAGAAGCCGAAGAAGTCACTAGATGCCCCGAGTGCAATTCGGGCCACCTGTCGTTCGACTACGAGCGAGGCGAGCTCATCTGCGAAGAATGCGGCCTCGTCCTGACCGACCAGATGATCGACCAGGGGCCCGAGTGGCGGGCGTTCGACGTCGAGCAGGGCGAGAAGCGCGCACGCACCGGGGCGCCGATGACGTACACGATCCATGACAAAGGCCTCTCGACGACGATCGGCTGGAAGAACAAGGACTCGTATGGGAAATCGATCCCGACGCGGAACCGCGCCCAGCTGTATCGCCTCCGGAAATGGCAACGACGGATCCGAGTGAGCAACGCGACGGAACGCAACCTCGCGTTCGCGCTGAGCGAGCTGGATCGGATGGCGAGCGGCATGGGGCTGCCGCGAAACGTCCGCGAGACGGCCGCGATGGTGTACCGGAAGGCCGTGAACAAGAACCTGATCCGTGGGCGGTCGATCGAAGGCGTCGTGGCCGCGTCCCTGTACGCGGCGTGCCGGCAGTGCAACGTGCCGAGGACCCTCGACGAGATCGCGAACTCGTCTCGCGTCGGCCGCAAGGAGATCGGCCGCACGTATCGGTTCATGACCCGCGAGCTCAAGCTCAAGTTGATGCCGACGAAACCGCAGGACTACGTGTCTCGGTTCTGTTCCGAACTCAAGCTCACCGGCGAGGTCCAGTCGCGGGCGGTCGAGATCCTGAAAGAAGCCCAGGACAAGGAACTGACCTCGGGCCGCGGACCCACCGGCGTCACCGCGGCCGCGATCTACATCGCCTCGATCCTGTGCAACGAGCGCCGCACGCAGCGGGAGGTCGCCGACGTCGCGGGCGTGACCGAAGTGACGATCCGGAACCGCTACAAGGAATTGACGGAAAAGCTCGGCATCAAAGTCGAACTGTAGTCCGAGCCGCGGCGACAGCCTGCTGCGATGCCGTCTCCATCCGCCTCAGAAATCGGAGATGACGGCGACGACGCCGATCGACCAGCCCACAATTCCCGAGACGACGTACACGAGTTCGAAGGCGGGAATCGCGTACGGAAGGACGACGACGAAGGCGATCGCAAAGAGCACGGCCGCGGACCAGATTGGCCACATCTCGGCGGCCTCGCGAGGCCGGATCCGGAGACCCGCCCGGACGATGAGAAGAGACGCCCCGAGGGCCATCACGAGCTGCTCGCTGAAGACCGCCACATTCGCGGGTTCCGAGCCCGACGCGAGCAACAACAGATGATACGCGAGAATCGCGATCAAGACGACGAAACCGCCCGCCACGAACCAACGGAAGACACTCCACCATCGGCGTGCCTCCAACCGGTCCTGAATGCGCCGGTACAAAAGGAAAGGAGCGGACACGCGCAGTCCCACCGTGATGCCCGCGATCGGGACGAAGTAGACCGGATCCGATATCGCCGAATTCACCAGGACGATCGCTCCGATCCCGAGGGCCAGGATGACGACGAGCAATACGGCGAACAGCCGTCGCGACGCCGCGAACGTCCAGGTGTGGTGCAAGAGCGGAAGGAACGCCAGAAGCACCGAGCCCAGGACGAGGAGTGCAGCGAACACATAAACGAGTTGGACTTCCGCCCCGGTCGCGATCTTGGATCCCTCCGTCGGAGCGAGCGGGGTCACGGGAGGCGAAGATTCCCACGGATGAGGGGGACCGATTGGCCCCCGACCCGCACGACCCTCGGCTTCCCGCCCTCCGTTTCGACGCTCACCTCGATGCGGCTTGCATGGTGGATCTCAATCCCCTGTTCGATCACGAACGTCGGCGCGGGGAGCTTGCCGCGGAAGGCCAGGTAGGCGCCGCACGCCCCCGCCGCGCTTCCGGTCGCCGGGTCCTCGATCCCGAGATCCGGCACGAAGCTCCGGGCGTGGACGGCCACGCCGGGCGTCTCGCCTCCGAGGGCGAACGCGTAGCAGACGACCTTATCCCCGAATCTGGAGAGGGCCTTTCCCAGGTCCCGCAGGTCCGGATCCAGGCCCTTGACGACGTCGAGCGAACGAAACGGAACCTGGAGCGACGGAATCCCGGTCGCGGCGATCTGGGGAACTAACCCCTTCGGGCCGAGGTCCTTCGCTCGGACCCCGAGGGCCGATGCGAGCGGCTCCACGTTCTTGACCTCCGTCCCGAGGGAGGGCTCGCCTTGCGTCATGATGACTTTCTTCACCTGCCCGCCTTCGCAGATCAGCTCGAGCGGGAGCACTCCGATCTCGAGTTCTTGGTACACGACGGAGGATCCGTCGGGATGAGGGACCAGGCCTTCCATGGCCGCGACGAACGCCGTGCCGATCGACGGATGGCCGGCGAATGGGATCTCGCCCCCCGGGGTGAAGATCCGGTTGCGGTAGGAGGCCGTAGGGTTCGTCGAAGGAAAGACGAAAGTGGTCTCGGAGAGATTCATTTCCCGCGCGATTCCTCCCATCTCGACGGCCGAGAGGCCCGTCGCCCTCGGGAACACCGCGAGCGGATTGCCGGTGAGCGGCGTATCGGTGAAGACGTCGACCCGCCAGAAATCGAAGAAACGCTCCGCCATGCGCGCGACCTCGGCCCGCGCGGATGGGGATGCGCGCTCTTAATCCTCGCCCGACAGGTTTTTGCACGCGCCGAGCTTCCGCGGCGGGGGACATCCATCCCGACGCCGAGCTCCGCCGTCCGACAAGACATCGCGATTCGCGACCGACGCGTCGCGGACCGAGTCCAGAAATTCCCGGAGTCGGTCATCCGGGAGATGACGCGGATCGCCGCGTTGCACGGCGCCGTGAACTTGGCCCAGGGCTATCCGGACTTCGAGCCGCCGCCGGAACTCACGGCCGCGGCGAAGCGGGCCCTCGACGGCGGATACAACCAGTATTCGATCACCTGGGGCGCCCGCGAACTTCGCGACGCGATCGCGCGACGGGCGAAGGCCTTCAATGGGATCGACGCGGATCCGGAGTCGAACCTGGTCGTCACCTGCGGCTCGACCGAGGCGATGATGGCCGCGATGCTCTCCCTAATCAACGAGGGCGACGAGGCGGTGATCTTCGAGCCGTTCTACGAGAACTACGGCCCGGACGCGATCGTGAGCGGCGCCCGCCCGCGGTACGTGCGGATGGCGTGGCCCGACTGGACCGTGGACGAGGAAGCGCTGAAAGCCGCGTTCACGGACCGGACGAAGGTCCTCATCCTGAACACGCCGAACAACCCGACGGGCAAGGTCTTCACGCGGGACGAACTCCGGACGATCGCCGACCTGTGCACAGACCACGACGTCGTCGCGGTGACGGACGAGATCTACGAGCACATCGTCTTCGATCGCGCCCGTCATGTATCGCTCGCCACGATCGGCGAAATGGCCGAGCGGACGATCACGATCAACGGCCTCTCGAAGACCTACAGCGCGACCGGATGGCGGATCGGCTGGGCGATCGCACCGAAGACGCTCGCGAGCGCGATGCGCCGGACGCACGACTTCCTGACGGTCGGTGCGCCCCATCCGCTCCAGATCGCTGCCGTCGCCGCGCTGAACTTGCCGGAATCCTACTACGCGGACCTGGCGCGCTCGTATCAAGCGAAGCGGGACTTCTTTGTGCGCGGGCTCCGCGACGCCGGTCTCGACTGCCGGCCACCCGGAGGCGCGTACTACGTGATCGCGGAGTTCGACCGTTTCCCGTTTGAGGACGACTGGGCGTTCGCGATGTACCTCGTGGAGCGACTGCGGGTCGCGGTCGTCCCCGGCTCCTCGTTCTACGGCGACCCGGTCGATGGACGACGATACGTGCGGTTCATGTTCTCCAAGCGAGACGAGACGCTCCGCGAAGCGATCGAGCGCCTCCGGGATTTACGGGACGTGCCCTGAGATGTCCGGCGACGCGGACATCGTCCTCGTCGACGGCAAGGTCTTCACAGGCGCTCGGGATCGGCCGTGGGCGAAGGCCCTCGCGATCCGGGGCGACCGTCTCCTGGCCGTCGGGACGTCGGCGCAGGCGGAGCGATGGCGCGGTCGCCGCACGACCCTCGTCGACCTTCGGGGCGCCGTCGTCCTTCCGGGTTTCATCGACGCGCATACCCACATGGCCGATTCCGCCGGCGAACGCGGATGGACTCGGCTCGATGGGACCCGCGACCTCGAAGACGCGGTCGTCCGGCTCCGAAAGGCGGCGGCTGCGACCCCCCGCGGCGGCTGGGTCGTCGGAATCGATTGGGACGAGGCGAAATGGCCCGAGCGACGGTTCCTCACGCGAGAGGACCTCGATCGCGTATCGACCGACCACGCCGTGGTCGCCCGCCGGATCGACTGCCATGTCGGTTCGCTGAATTCGAGGGCCCTCGAGCGGGCCGCGGATCTCGCGGTCGTGCGGGGCTTTGAGGTCGACGCATCCGGCCGTCCCACCGGACTCCTGACGGAGGACGCGTTCGGGGATTTCCATCTTCGATTCGAGACCGGCGAGGCAGGGATCGAGCAAGGCCTTCCCGCGGTCGCGCGGATGGCGCACCGGCTCGGGATCACCTCGATCCACGATGTCGTGGGCCGGGCGGGCTGGACGGCATACCAGCGCCTCCACCATGCGGGACGATTCCGCGTCCGAGTGTATGCGATGCCGAGGGACTCCATGCTGGGCGCGCTCGTGGATGCCGGTCTCAGCCCGGGGTTCGGCGATCCGTGGTTCCGGCTCGGCGCGATCAAGGTCTTCGCGGACGGCTCCCTCGGCGCCTACACCGCGGCCCTCGGCGCTCCCTACGTCGGACGGCCCGACGACCGAGGGATGCTCGTTCACTCGCCAACCGAGCTTCGTTCGATCCTCACGATGGCCCATCGCGCCGGCTTCCAGACCGCGACCCACGCGATTGGGGACGCGGCGATCCGACTCGTGATCGAGACGCTCGAAGAGCTTCAGGATTCGGCGCCCCGGAAAAGTGCGCGGCATCGGATTGAACATTACGAACTTCCGGACGACGATGTCTTGCGACGGACGAAGGCCGCGGGAATCGTGGCATCGTGCCAACCGAACTTCGTCGGGCAATGGAGCGGGCCCGGGGACGTCTACGAGACCCGCCTCGGAAGCGGACGATTCGCCGCGAACAATCCCTTTCGCAAGATCGTCCGAGCTCACATTCCACTGTGCTTCGGTTCTGACGGCATGCCGTACGGCCCCCTCTTCGGCGTCCACTGGGCCGTGAACGGATTCTTTGAAGACCAGCGCCTTTCTCCGGAGGAGGCGATTCGAGCGGCCACATCGGGCGGGGCGTATGCCGCGTTCGACGAGCCCGAGAAGGGGACTCTCGAATCGGGTAAGCTCGCCGACTTCGTCGTCCTGCGAGGCGACCCGTTCGAGACGCCGGACCGAATCGCCCAGATGCGGATCGGATCCACGTGGATTGGCGGGGACCGGGTGTACGCCATCCCGTCGAGATCTTGAATCTTGTTCAGCCGCTTGCGCCAGAGACCTGGGCCTTCAGCGCGCGGTGCAAGCTCCCCCACACCTTGCCGTCCTTGCGCAGCTTGTTCTCGTAGTTGTTCATCTCGGCCCACGTCTCGAACGCGGATTTCGTCTTCGCGTCGAACTTGCCTGAGGTCGGGCCGTGGTAGAGGCCGAGAGCCACCAGGCCGGCCTGAATCTCCCGGACGACGTCCGGTTTGAGGAGGACGACATCCTTCGGATCTTCGCGGGTCAGGAGGGTGAGATCGTACACGTTGAAGACGCGGATGAGCTCCTCGATCGGGGCCGGATGGTCATCGACCCGGATGTCGATCCAACGGTCATTGAAGCCCGCGTATCCACCGCCGTGCCGGACGACGAGGATCGCCGCGCTCTGCTGGCCCCGCTTGTCGCCGCCGGCCCGCTGCCCGGCGCTCAACGCCGCGAGCAAACGGACGGGCAGGTCGCCCTTCGTCACCTCGAAGGCCCGGGCCAACGCCTTCAGGACTTCCTCCCCCGCGAGGATGTTCCCCTGGGCCGCGAAATTTCGGCCGACGACATGCCCCGCCCACGGGAAGCATTCTTTCCCGGTATACGACGCGGCGCGGCCTCGCGCGTCGACGACGCCGACCTGGCGCTGGGCCGCGTCTTCGTCCGACATCACGAGCTTCTTCACGACGTCCTTCGGTGCGATCCCTCGCTTCAGCATCGCGAGCGCATCGGGTCCGTACGCCGTGTTGGCGTACGCCTGGGTCGCGACCGCTCCGACACGAGCCGCAGCGAACGGCACGACGGCCCCGACCGCGACGAATTTCGATTCGACGGCGACGCCGAAATCCTTGGTCTTCGGATCGAACGCGACTATACTGAACGTGGAAGGTCGCGCCCGGGTCATCGCCGCCGGGAACGGGCGAACGCTATTTCGTCGTTTCCCCATTCCCGTTACCCTTAAGGTCGCCTCTCGGTTCGACGAGCTTGGCCATGCACGTCCTCCTCGATCTGTACGGAGTCTTGCTCGACCACGAGAAGATGTTCCGCGAATACCGGGAACGTCTTGCGGAGCTCCTGACGGCCCGTTTCGGAAGCAGCCCGGACACGTGGATGCGGGCCCACGCCGACGCCTGGGTCACCTACGTCCAGCGAATCAACGCGGCCGACTGGGACGCGAGGGGCTACGCGGACGTGGTCGACGACCTCGACGCCCGACAGCTCCTGGACATGTTCGAGCGCGCCGGCGTCACGAATCGGCCTGCCGATGCCCTCGTCGTTTCGCGTGAACTCGAGCGGGAGGCGATGGCTCGGGTCAACGCGCGATACCCGGATGCCCGCACCGCGATCGAACGCCTCCGCGCGACCGGGCACCGGGTGTACGTGGCCACCGGGGGCGGTGCGACAAACGACGCGGCGCTCCGCGGCGCCGGCCTGTTCGACCTAATCGACGGGATCTTCACGGGCCATTCGCAGAACGCGCAGAAAGGACAATCCCGGTACTGGCAACAGATCCCGCATCGACTCGGAGTCAAGCCCATGGACTGTGTCCTCGTGGACGATCGGCTCGATTATCTCGAGGCCGCGGCCTCGGTCGGAATCGTGGCGCTCTTGCTGGACCGGAAGGCTGCGCACCGACCGGAGTCGATGCCACCGTACGTGGAAGCGACCCTCCGCAACCTCGCGGGACTGCCGCACTGGGTTGAACTCTGGACCGCGACCAGACACGATTGAATCGGGACCGGCCAATGGGCTGGCTCGAGGCGCCAGCGAGTGTACGTCTACTTAGAGGTATATTCGGCGTCAATCCCCACGAAGCGCCTCACGGCCTCACGCGCTCCAGCTTCACGTAGCGCACGCCATCCCCGACTTCGCCGAAGAGGATCTGCTTCTTCACCCCATGAGCGAGGCGGACCGCCCGGCTGATTTCCGGCCACGCGCCGCGGTGGCCTTTCGGGACCACGTGCACGAGATACTTCGCATGGTGCGTCTCCGGGTCGCCTTCGTAGGCGCGGAAGTGGGAGCCGTACTTGAAGCCGGTCTTCGAGATGACGCCGCGGCTCGTGAGATCCTCGTACGCTTGCAGGCGGAGTTCGAAGTCGGGTTGAATCGTCTTCGCCTCCTTGACGAGCCGCGGAAGTCGGATCGGACGGTCGGTCTCCGCGTTCCGTACTTCGACGAGCCCGGCCTTCAACAGGTACGCCGTCTCGAGGAGGCTGAGTTGCAACCGACGTCCGACGATCTTCCCGAAGAAACCCGCGTCGTGGAGCGCCTTCGCTTGGGCCTCATCGATCACGACCGCGCGGTCCCCGAGAAAGTGAACGACGACCTCGGTCTTCCGGAGGGGGGCCGGTGGATGACCGCGCGGGTGCGCCTCCCGGACGCTGTAGTAGGTCAGATCGCTCTCTTCGTCCACGAGCCCGAGGAGGAGCGTCTTCCGCACCGCCGCCGCTTCCTCCGCCCGTCCGAGGAGTTCCGCCAGGTCAAACACCGCGCGTTCGCTCAACGCTCGCACCCAATATTTGCTCGGCGTCTTCTTCGGCGCGCCGCCCCGCGGATACACCTGAAAATCGAGGGGTCCGCCGCGGGCCTCGACGACGTAGCCGCGGGCCCTCAGATCGCGGTACACGAGGTACCGAATCTCGAACGCGGTGATCGAAGCGCTCGCGGCCCGGAACAGCTCCCGGGCGGACACCGCCCTCCCCCGGCGTCGCACCTCGAGCCGGCCTCCCTCGACGAGGTACACCGCCTCCAGGAGATT
>VBMB01000112.1 GCA_005878525.1 Methanobacteriota archaeon | reverse complement strand
AGTTGACAGGAGTCGCAGACGCCGCATGCCGTTGCACCGCCGAGATAGCACGACCACGTGAGCTCCCAGGGGACCCCGAGCTCCTCCCCTCTCCGGACGATGTCCGCCTTGGACATGCGGATCAGGGGTGTGTGGATCTCGATGACGTCTCCTTCGGCGCCCCGCTTCGTGCCGAGGCGGGCGACTTCCCGGAATGCGGCGTAGTACTCCGGGCGGCAGTCCGGGTATCCCGAGTAGTCGACTTGGTTGGCCGCGATCACGATGGCCTTCGCGGCGGTCGCCTCCGCCAGGCCCAAGGCATAGGCCAGGAAGATCGTGTTCCGGGCGGGGACGTAGGTGACCGGGATGCCGCGTCCGATTTCCTCGAGCCGTCGTTGCTCGGGTACACGGATTCGCGCGTCCGTCAGGGCCGACCCGCCAATCGCGGAGAGGTCGATCGTCATGGTCCTGCGGTCCGGGACTCGGAAATGCTTCGCAATCCGCTCGGCCGCGTCAATCTCTTTCCGATGACGTTGGCCATAGTCGAACGTGAGGCTGATGACTCGATGGCCCTCCTTGATCGTCAGCGCGAGGGCGGTCGCCGAATCCATCCCGCCGGACAGGAGGACCACCGCGGTCTCCACCATCGTGTTGGGGATGCACGCGGAAGGTAAAGGTGTTGCGAGTCGCGATTTCATCCGGCGAGCTTCTCGATCACGCGCTCGTATCGATCGACGAGCGGGGCCACACGTTGATGGCCTGCCGTCCCTCGACGAGGTTCCTTCCGCGTTTGCGTAATTCCTGGTAGGCGGCGGCGACATCGTCCACCCCGAAAACGAGGAAACCTTCACGGGCCTCCCGACCCTCTCCGGGCGGGCATCGGTGGATCGCCAGCCGAACCGTCCCTGCGTCGAAGTGGATGACGTGGCCTTCGTCAAGGAGGAGCGACAAGCCGAGGACGTCTCGGTAAAACGCCCTCGCTCGATCCAGGTCTTGCGAATACCAGACAATCCCCTCGATGGCGAAGGGCATTCGATCCAGCTCCGCGACCGCGAGCGGACGGGGCCGTTATCTCTCTTCCGCCTTGGGACGCCAAATTGCAAAGGGCGTTGCACGGTTCAGAAGTAGATCGGCCACGAGGATCCGTAGAGCAGGGAGATGTCGAGCTCGTACCGGTTAGTGCCGGTGCCGGTCACCGTGAAGACGTCCCCCCTAGAAAGACTTCCGTCGCCATCCGAGTCGGTGAGCGCGAGGGTGCCGTTCGCGAACGTCCCGAGAGTCCCGCTCGCGAGGGAGACGTTCGTCAACACCGCGATTCCGTTCTCTAGGAGTGACGCATGCAGGGTCCGGTTCAGGGCGAGCTCGGGACTCCAGAACGAAGGGTTCGCGGTCGCGTGCCACGGGTTCGTTCCCTGGGTGGTGAAGGTGAGCGTCGGAACCCGCCCGATCGGCTCGCCGTAGCCGACGACCCAGGAGATGTCTCCGACGCTCGTATTGTCCTGGGCCAGACTCAAGGTCACTGAGGTCCGGTTCGATAAGCCGGCGGCACGGAACATATCGCCGGAATCGAGCCGGCCGTTTCCGTTCCCGTCTGTGAGGGAGAGCGAGACTCCGTTGCTCAGGGTGATCGGCAGGTTGGAGAGGGTCCCGTTCCCAGATGAGCCGCCGGCTTGCACGAAGAAGCGGACGTCCGAAATCGCAGGGGCGGGTCCAAATCCGGGGCGCACGTCGATCCTCGAGGTAAACGTCGTCCCGAAGGTGTCCCCGGGGTAGCGCAGTTTCACATGGGAGTCGCGTCTCTCGGGCAACGGGATGTCGAACGGTCCCATCGGACCGTTCAGGATGAAACGCGTGCAGGCCACATAGGTCTCCGGCGCCGCGAAGAGGCCGCCGATGATGAGCTGGTACGTGTCCCACGTAGTCGACGAACCCGTCGCAGCCAGGTTGACGTCCAAGCGGTCGCCGTCGTCCACGAGTCCGTTGCGGTTCGCGTCGACGAATCGAAGCGAACCGTTCCGGGAGATGCCGACCGCCAGGGAACTCATTTCGTCAACGATCGGAAACTCCGAGTATGCTCCGAGCGCGCCGAGATATTGCAGTCCACCGAAATCGATCCAGCGCGCGAACGAATCGATGGGGGCGCCGGCGGGGAGGATCGGGTCCGATCCCTGGAGCGGTGTGGACTTGCGGAGCGTGGCGGGGAGCGTGTCCGGTGGGTAGGCCGCTCCGTTAGCCGTGACGATTTCGTAGTGGACGGTGCCATTTGACTCGGTGCCGTTGTAGACGAGGAAGAGCCGTCCGGCATAGAGGCTCCCGGCATCCAGGACCGTGCCGATCGCCCGCAGCCCCGACGGGAACGGACACTGAAGTTCCGGAGCGGATACCGCCGGGTCTCCGTTAATCGTGTATCGTTGGAAGTGGAGGGTCGTCTGGAATCGGGCGCCGATCGCGTACTTCGCGGTCGGGTCGCTGGCAACGCTCGGCACGCCTGCACAGCCGGGCCCGCCATCGAGTCCCAGATACACCGCGGGCCCGTAGCTGGTGTTCTGTCGTTCGATGCTCGTAATCGTCCCCACGACGGTGACGGTACTTCCCGGACTCCAGTGGTCGAAGCCGTAGACCTCCGCGAGGGATCGAGGCCGAACGAACACCTCCCAGACCAGGAATCCGGCTGCGACGACGATCGCCGAAACCGCGATCACCAGGATGACCCGACGCTTCCTCCGCGGCATCCC
>VBMB01000111.1 GCA_005878525.1 Methanobacteriota archaeon | reverse complement strand
CGGGTGCAGGTCAAGGAGTACATCGGACCCGCGAGGTCCTCGCGCTCGATCGCGGAAGCGGCCCGGCGTTGCGAAGGATACTATGAACGAGCGATGGCCGAGCTGCAGCGTCTCCGGTCGGCGTCGCTGGCGATGATCCGCGGGTCATCGTAGTCCGGCCGCCTCTGTGGCGGCGAAATCCGACTCCGTCGAACAATGATAGGAATTGTGGTGATGAATGGCTAAGCCCGGATCTCGTCGAGCACGTAGTCGTCCCACGTCCGCTCCCCGAGCACGATCTCGAACTCTTGCGGCGTGAGCATCGGCTGCTTGTACTGAAGGATGTCTTCGATCGCGATCCGCGGACACGCGGTGTTGACCCACGCATCCACGCGGTATCCCTGGAGCAGCTCCGGTCCGACCAGGTCCATGAGGAACAGGTTCGCCTGCTTGCCATGTTTCTCGGCGAGGGCCTTCAACCCGGTCGCCATGTCCATCCGCGCCTGGCCGATCTTTTTCGAGACGATGATCCCGAAGACGCTCGCGTCGTGGGCGCGGACGATCGCGGCATGGCGCTGTCGGAGGACGCGGTCCCGCACTTCCTTCAGATCCCGCGCGGTCCCGCGTTCGGGGTCCGCGATGATCACCGGTTTGTCGACGAGGATCGCGACGCCGAGTGGGTGAAAGTCGCCCGTGCCGACGTAGAGGTAGCCGTCGACATCGCTCTCAACGACCGTGGCCGCGTGATAGTCGCAACCGAGGAGCTGACCGGCGTAGGCGACCCGCCGGTCCGGTTCCCCGATGCGGATCACATGGCCCTTCTTCTCCAGGTATGCTTGGATGGCCGGGAGCCACCCGCGGAATTGGGTCGTGGTCAGGAGCCCGACCCGTTTCGGGAGCATCGGCTCGGCCGCGTCGATGAAGGCCATCGAGCCGAGCGGAGGTCCCGGGAGGTCAAAGAAGAAGACGCGGTTGTATCGGAGATGCGGCATCGGCGCATGCCCGAGATGGACGATGAGGTCCACGGGCATGTCCGCCACATCGCACGCGCCGAACGAGGGGTCCGCCGAGACAAGGCACGTGACGCCGGCCTTCGCTTC
>VBMB01000146.1:1743-6206 GCA_005878525.1 Methanobacteriota archaeon | reverse complement strand
CGAGGCGGTCTTGGACGGGACGAAGGAAACGACCCCCGGTCCGGCCGGTGTTCGAGATGAGGCCCGTATGGTATCCTCGGTCTCGGAGGGCGCGCAACGTCTCCCCGATGTCCGGATACAGAGCCGGGAGTCGGGCCTCGATTGCAGAGCCGAAAGCGTCCTGAAGGGCCCGAATAAGATCCTCTCGGCCCTCTCCCACTCCGAGAAGCCCGAGGTAGGCCCGAGTCTGTTCCTCCACCGACAAATCTCGGAGGTCGTTCCAGGTCTGAAGGAGGAGGTCCGTCTGGGCGTCGTACGCGCGACGCAGAAGCCTTCGACTCACAGGGAAGCCCGCGGCCTTGAGGGCTTCCGCGGCCCGGTCGACGCGGATCTCACGCATCGTTTCGTCGTAGATGTCTCGGACCGCCGGGATCTCCACGACCGTCCCCCACCAGTCAAACGTCACGCCCTTGATCGCCATGGTCCGCCCTAGATGTCGAAGATGACCTCGGCGATCCCCTTGTCCGGGTCCACGGTCAGTCCGTGTCGCGTCACGGCTTTGATCGCGAGCTTCAGCTCGTGCCGTTTCTTCTCGATCGCCTCACCTCGGGCCCGGCCCTCCAAGGACATCCCGACGACGTGCACCTCGAACGAGGAGAACAGGAGTCGCTGCGTCTCGTGGACGTAGAGGAGTTCCGACAGCCACCGGAGGAGGAGCGTCGGCAGGTCGTCCGCCTCCAGGCGGACCTCGACTTCTCCGACCGGCTTCACCCTCGACAGGTCCGCGATGAAGCTGAACATCCCTTCCGCCGCGTTCGCGAACAGTTCGTCCACGGTCCGGCCATATGCGCGAATCCCGACGTCCGCGGTGTGATCGATTTCCTCGTAGCGCACACGAAGGAAAAGGCGGATGCCGGATGAAGCTTCTCCGTGGCCCGCCTAGATGCCGCGCTCGCGTCCGGGCCAGATGAGCTTGTGCAACTGGAGCTGGAGCCGGACGGGGAGGCGCTCGTCGAGGATTCGCGAATTCGTAGTCCGCGCGATCGAGGAGGACGAACTTCACCTCGTCGTGCTCCCGGAGGCGTTCGAGGTTCGCGTACGCCTTGTTCGCGACCATCCCGGACCCGGGGCACTTCACGTCCATCACGTACCGCACGCGGCCGGACGCCCGTTCGTCCGGGACGCGCGCGTCGAAGGTCGAGATGTCGATCTCGCCGTCCGTTTCGATTGAATGGACGAAGGTTTCCGGAAGGCGTTCAATCGCGCGGGCGATTGACTCGCCCTGCAGCAACGGTTCGCCGCCGGTCCAGCACACGTTCCGAATCCCCCGGGCGTCGGACTGAAGGTCGCCCGCGAGGCCGAGGATCTTCTTCACCGTCGCGTCAACGCCGATCCGGGTGAAGTCTCCGCCCTCGACGGCGTGCATCGAGTCGCACCAACGGCAGCGCAGGTTGCACGTGTACAGGCGCACGAAGATCGTCGGGAGGCCGACGAGGGAGCTCTCCCCCTGGACCGACACGTAGCATTCGCTCAAGAGGAACTCTTTCCCTTTGCGCGGGGCGGCCGTGGCCGGGGCTTGCATTGTGTTCCGATGAGCCCCGTGGCCTATTAAGCGTTCGCCGCGTGCCGCCTGCGCGAGGCATATGGCAATGGATCCTTCACGCCGGCTTCGCGGAATCCTTTGAGCCGGAGTTGACACGAGTCGCAGATTCCGCACGCCTGCGATCCGCCGAGGTAGCACGACCACGTGAGCTCCCAGGGAACTCCGAGCTCCTCGCCCTTCCGGACGATGTCCGCCTTGGACATGTGGATCAGGGGAGTGCGGATCTCGATGACGTCGCCTTCGACGCCTCGCTTCGTACCGAGGCGGGCGACCTCCCGGAAGGCCGCGTAATACTCCGGGCGGCAGTCCGGATATCCCGAGTAGTCGACTTGATTGGCGGCGATCACGATGGACTTCGCGGCGGTTGCCTCCGCCAGGCCCAGGGCGTAGGCCAGCAGAATCGTATTCCGAGCGGGGACGTAGGTGATCGGGATGCCGCGGCCGATTTCCTCGATTCGTCGTTGCTCCGGGACGCGGATTCGCGGGTCCGTGAGGGCCGACCCTCCGATCGGGGACAGGTTGATTGTTACGATCCGGTGGTCTACCACCCGAAAGTGCTTCGCGATTCGCGCCGCCGCGTCGATCTCCTTTCGATGACGCTGGCCATAGTCGAAGGTGAGGCCGATCACGTCGTGGCCCTCCTTGATTGTCATCGCGAGGGCGGTCGCCGAGTCCATCCCGCCGGACAAGAGGACCACCGCGGTGTCGGCCATCGTGTGAGGCATGGAAGCGGAACCTAAAGGCCTTGCGAGTGGCGAGCTCACCGGGAGAGCTTTTCGATCACCCGTTCGTATCGATTGACCAGCGGGCCCAGGCGTCGATGGCCTTCCGTCCCGGGACGAGGTTCCTCCAAGAGACCGATTTCATGTCCTTCCGGGTCGTGCAGGTAGGCCACCCGACCGTACGGCCGCTGTGCGGGGGCTCCGAGGAACACCGCTCCCCGTTTGCTCAATTCCTCGTATGCGGCGGTCATATCGTCCACCCCGAAAACGAGGAACCCTTCCGGGGCCTCCCGCCCCTCTCCAGGCGGGCATCGATGGATCGCTAGCCGGACCGTCCCTGCGTCGAAGTGGATGACATGGCCTTCGTCAAGGAGGAGTGGCAGGCCGAGGACGTCTCGGTAGAACGCCCTCGCTCGATCCAGGTCTTCCGAATACCAGACGATCCCCTCGAGGGCGAAGGGCATTCGATCCAGCTCCGCCACCGCGAGCGGATGCGACCGTTATCACCCTTCCGCCGTGGGACGCCAACGTGCAGAGGGTGCTTGACGATTCAGAAGGTGACTCGCCACGGGGTCTCGAAGAGCACGGAGACGTCGAGCTCGTATCGGTTGGTGCTGGCGCCGGTCACGGTGAAGACGTCTCCCGTGGAAAGACTTCCGTCGCCATCCGAGTCGCTGAGCGCGAGGGTGCCGTTCGCGAAGGTCCCGAGAATCCCGCTCGCGAGGGAGACGTTCGTCAACACCGCGACTCCGTTCTCCCGGAGAGACGCACGCAAGGTCCGGTTCAGGGCGAGCTCGGGACTCCAGAACGGAAAGTTCGCGGTCGCATGCCACGGGTTCGTTCCCTGGGTGGTGAAGCTGAGCGTCGGAACCCGCCCGATCGGCTCGCCGTAGCCGACGACCCAGAAGATGTCTCCAACGCTCGTATTGCCCTGGGCCAGACTCAAGGTCACCGAGGTCCGGTTCGATAGGCCGGCGGCACGGAACATATCGCCAGAATCGAGACGGCCGTTTCCGTTCGCATCTGTGAGGGAGAGCGAGACTCCGTTGCTCAGGGTGATCGGCAGGTTGGAGAGGGTCCCGTTCCCGGCGGAGCCTTCGGCCTGCACGAAGAAGCGGACGTCCGAAAGCGCAGGGGCGGGTCCGAATCCGGAGCGCACATCGATCCTCGACGTGTACGTCGTCCCGAAGGTGTCCCCGGCATAACGTAGCTTCACATGCGCGTCTCGTCTCTCGGGCAAAGGGACATCGAACGGTCCCATCGGGCCGTCCAGGATGAAACGCGTGCAAGCCACGTAGGTCTCCGGCGCCGCCCAGAATCCGCCGATGATGAGCTGATACGTGTCCCACGTAGTCGGCGAGCCCGTCGCCGCCAGGTTGACGTCCAAACGGTCGCCGTCGTCCACGAGTCCGTTGCGGTTCGCGTCGACGAATCGAAGGGAGCCGTTCCGGGAGATGCCGGCCGCCAGGGAACTCATTTCGTCCACGATCGGAAACTCCGAATACGCCCCGAGTGCGCCGAGATATTGCAGTCCACCGAAATCGATCCAGCGTGCGAAGGAATCGATGGGGGCGCCGGCGGGAAGGATCGGGTCCGATCCCTGGAGCGGCCGGGACTTGCGCAACGTGGCGGGGAGAGTGTCGGGTCGGTAGGCCGCTCCGTTCGCGCTGACTATCTCGTAGTGGACGGTGCCATTCGACGCGGTGCCGTTGTAGACGAGGAAGAGCCGTCCGGCATAGAGGCTCCCGGCATCCAGGACCGTGCCGATCGCCCGCAGTGTCAACGGGAACGGACACTGAAGTTCCGGAGCGGATACCGCCGGGTTTCCGTTGATCGTGTATCGTTGGAAGTGGAGGGTTGTCTGGAACCGGGCGCCGATCTCGTACTTCGCGGTCGGGTCGCCGACGACGCTCGGCACGCCCGCACAGCCGGGGCCGCCATCGAGTCCGAGATACACCTCGGGCCCATAGCTCGTGTTCTGTCGTTCGATGCTCGTGATCGTCCCCACGATGGTGACGGTACTTCCCGGACTCCAGTGGTCGAAGCCGTAGACCTCCGCGAGGGATCGCGGCCGGACGAACACCTCCCAGACCAGGAATCCGGCCCCGACGACGATCGCGGAAACCGCGATCACCAGGATGACCCGACGCTTCCTCCGC
>VBMB01000146.1:0-1569 GCA_005878525.1 Methanobacteriota archaeon | reverse complement strand
CGATGTCGGAAGCGGCCCGGCGTTGCGAAGGATACTATGAACGAGCGATGGCCGAGCTGCAGCGTCTCCGGGGGGCGTCGCTGGCGACGATTCGCGGGTCATCGTAGACCGGCCGCATCCGTGGCGGCGAACTCCGACTCCGTCGAACAATGGCAGGCATCACGGTGATGGGTGGCTAGGCCCGGATTTCGTCGAACGCGTAGTCGTCCCATGTCCGCTCGCCCAGAACGATCTCGAATTCCTGCGGCGTGAGCATCGGCTGTTTGTACTGGAGAATATCTTCGATTGCGATTCGCGGGCACGCCGTGTTGACCCATGCATCCACGCGGTATCCTTGAAGCAGGTCCGGAGCGACGAGGTCCATGAGGAACAGATTCGCCTGCCTTCCGTGTTTCTCGGCGAGGGCCTTCAACTCCGTGGCCATCTCCATCCGCGCCTGGCCGATCTTCTTCGAGACGATGATCCCAAAGACGCGGGCATCTCGGGCCCGTACGATCGCGGCATGTCGCTGTCGGAGCACGTGGTCCCGCACCTCCTTCAGATCCCGCGCGGTCCCGCGTTCCGGGTCCGCGATGATGACCGGCTTGTCGATGAGGATCGCGACACCGAGGGGGTGGAAGTCTCCCGTGCCGATGTAGAGGTAACCGTCGACCTCCTTGTCCACGACCGTCGCCGTATGATAGTCACAACCGAGGAGTTGACCCGCGTAGGCGACCCGTCGGTCGGGCTCGCCAATCCGTACGACATGACCTTTCTTCTCGAGGTGCTGCTTGATTTCGGGAAGCCAATGGCGGAACTGCGTGGTCGTCAGCAGCGCGACGCGTTTCGGGAGGATCGGCTCCGCGGCGTCGACGAACGCCATCGATGCCAGCGGGGGGCCCGGGAGGTCGTAGAAAAAGACGCGGTTGTACCGGAGGTGGGGCATCGGGGCGTGGCCCAGGTGGACAATCAAGTCTACGGGCATTTCGGCGACATCACAGGCGCCGAACGAGGGGTCCGCGGACACGAGGCACGTGACGCCTGCCTTCGTCTCGAGTTCCCGCGCGAGGTCCACGGCCGCCGTCCGCAAGCCGACGGGAAATTGCAAGCCGACCGTCTTTGCGTTGCGGCCTCGGATGACGTCCAGGAGGCGGCCGATCTCGTCCATCGTCGCTCCTCCAGAAACCCGTCGTAAGAAAAAGCTGTTCTTTGTCAAGATCGCGAAGATTGAGAGAGCGAATCGATGCTGCCCTCGAATCTATGCTCTCTTCTTCTCCCGTTCGATCTCGAGCCGCCAGGGCGTCGGCAACTTCACGCCACCTTTCCGCAGGGCTTCTTTCGCGTCGTCGACGTGGTCCTCGGTCGTCGAGATCGTGAAGACCTTCATGCCCGGTTTCACCCGCGCCGCCGTACCCACGGGCGCCCCGAACGCGGCGCGCATGCCTTCCGAGATGCGGTCCGCACCGGCTCCCGTGGCGATCTTGTTTTCGCGGAGCACGTTGTGCGGATACAGGCGGAGCTTGAGGTGGTACGCGTTCCCCGCTTTCTTCGCGATGTAGCGGTTCGCCGAAATCCGCGCGGCCTCGAGGG
>VBMB01000145.1 GCA_005878525.1 Methanobacteriota archaeon | reverse complement strand
CTTCGTGCGGACGAAGACGAGGACGGACAGCATGTCCTCTCTCCCGAGGAGACGGACAAGGAGGGACGTCTTGAGGTGCTGCGGGACGGGATAGACCTCATGGCGGATTGTCGACGGGGGCCGGTGGGGCGGCGACACCGAAATGCGGACGGGATTGCGCATGATCGTCCGGGAGAGCGTCTCGATTTCCGGCGCCATCGTCGCGGAGAAGAGGAGGGTCTGTCGCTCCCGCGGGAGGGCGTCGACGATCCTGCGGACGTCCGGGAGGAAGCCCATGTCGAGCATCCGGTCGGCCTCGTCGAGGACGAGGACTTGGAGGCCGCGGAAATCGACGTTGCGGCGGGACATGTGGTCCAGAAGGCGACCGGGTGTCGCGACGACGACGTCGACCCCCGCACGGAGGGCGTGCTCCTGAGCCGACATGCCGACGCCTCCGTAGACCGCGTGGCCGCGGATGCGGGTGCCCTTTGCGAGGCCGCGGAGGGCGACCTCGATCTGCGCCGCGAGCTCGCGCGTCGGGGAGAGGATGAGGGCCCGGGTGCGACCGGGGGATTGCTTCAGGAGTCGGTGGAGGATCGGCAAGAGGAAGGCCGCCGTCTTCCCAGAGCCGGTCTGGGCCGTCCCGATCACGTCGCGTCCCGTCAGGATCGCGGGGATCGCTTCTTTCTGGATCGGCGTCGGGGCTTCGTATCCGAGGCCGTACACGGCTCGGAGGAGAATCGGCTCGAGGCCGAGATGGTTGAACGGGTTCTCGGTGTGCGATGCTTGCATCGCGGGTCCTACGGGCTCATCGGCTTAAGGATTCGTGTGGACAAGGACCGCAAGGAGCGGCGGGTAACCTTAACCGATGCGTTCCGCATGCGCAGGTCCGGGGTCAACATGCTCTACATGACGAGTTTCAACGTCAAAGAAGGTCGGGTGCGGGAGTTCCAGACGTGGATAAAGAATAACGAGGACGTGATGCAGAAGTCAGCGCCTCGAGGCTGGACGTATCGAGGCACGTACGGCTACGTCCTCGGGTTCGGCCGATACGGCGGCGCGCAGCTGTGGGAATGCAACAAGTACGGGGACTTCGACGCGTGGCGGGAACACAGCGATCCCGGGTGGACGCGAATCGCAGAGGAGTTCGACGGATTCCTGAGTGAGCAACCCGGCGAATCGGTCCTGCTCCGCGAAATGGGTGACGTGAAGGTCATCGAGGCGAAGAAGCCGAAGAAGTAGTCGGTCGAAAAAAGAGTCGGTCGGGCCGTACAGCGGTCTGCCGCGTTCGACAGATCCGCAGCAAGACTTATCTCATTTCAACGCCGTTCCGGGGTGAGCGACTCATCCGAGGCATCGATCATATGAAGGGAGAGAGCAGTCGTCAGGAGTGGACGGGCCCGGAATATCGCATTCGCGTCTCGTTCGAGGTCCCGCTCGACTTTGCGTTCGCTTGGTGCACGGATTACACCCCCGAGGATGCGAGCTTGGAAGGGGAGTCGTATCAGAGGAAGATCATCGAACGCACCTCGCATCGGGTCATCTTCGAGGATCTCGAGGAATCCGACGATGGATGGAACTGGTCACGTGACATCGTCACGCTGCGTCCTCCGAATCGCTGGCACATGGACGGGATCGGCAACCGCCGCGATGTGACGGCCGACTACGTCTTGTCGCCGCTCCCGGACGGTCGGACCCGGTTCGACCTCCGATGGAGCCGACGGCCCAAGGTGCCCGAGGCGAAAAAACTCACGAAGGCGGAACGGGAAACTTCCACGCTGCGCGCATGGAAGCGGTTCGCCGCCGCCATGGAACAGGACTACCGTCGCTCGCGACGCCGCCGGACGAAATGAAACGCGCGGGGCAGAGCCAAGCGCGCCGTCACCGATGCGATGTCGTGGTCGCCAGCCGGTCACGCGGCGGTAATCGTTCCGAAGAGTCCGTCCGACTCGTCGTTCGGGCCGGCCGTGAAGAACAGCGTGTCGATCGGGCCGTTGTTGACTGTCCGATGCCCGAACTGCAACGACCAGAGCCCGTCGATCACGAGCTTGCGTACGTCGGACGTCCGGAGCACGCCGATAAGCTCGAACGTGCCGTCGGGCATCTCCTGGTACGCGTTCACGTGGCCGTCGCCGAAGTTGCCCACGAGCAGGTCGCCGCCGAACCGTCCGAAACTCGCAGGGGCGAGCGCCAAGCCCCAGGGTGCATTCAGCTGGCCGTGCAGCGCTGCGCGGACGAGCAGATTCCCATCGGCGTCGAAGGCGTCAACGAAGCCGAGGCCTTGGCCGTCGATCTCGTCTTTCGCCCCCGGGCCCTGCTTCGCATACGTCACGAAGATTCGCGCACCGATCGTCT
>VBMB01000144.1:5802-6779 GCA_005878525.1 Methanobacteriota archaeon | reverse complement strand
TCGCCACGACGATGCGCCAGGTCGCGACGGTCGCGAAGTCCGCGGACCTCGTGATCATCCACGGCGACACGAATACGACAGTCGCCGGCGCGCTCCTCGCGAGCAAACTCGACCGTCCTCTCGCTCACGTCGAAGCGGGCATCCGATCGTTCGACAAGTCGATGCCGGAGGAAGTCAACCGAATCATCGCGGACCAGCTCTCGAACCTCCTCTTCGCGCCAACGCCCGTTTCGCGGGAGAACCTCCAGCGGGAGAACGTGACGGAAGGGGTTCACATGGTGGGCAACAGCGTGATCGACGCGCTCCTTCAGAACCTCCCGATCGCCGAGAAGCGGTCCGACGTCCTATCGCGCCTCGGCTTGACGCCCGGCGGCTACATGATCCTGACGTTCCACCGCTCGGAGAACGTTGACTCGAAGGAACGCATGTCGCGGGCACTCGTCGCGTTCGAGCGCGCCGCCGATGAGGCCGGGGTGCCCATTCTCTTCCCGATCCACCCGCGCACGGCGAAGCGGTTGCAAGAATTCGGCCTCGAGAAGCGCGCGGACGAGCAAGCGTCTCTGCGGCGAATCGAACCGACCGGGTATCTCGACATGCTGATCCTCGAGAAGAACGCGGCCCTCGTGATGACGGATTCCGGCGGGCTCCAGGAAGAGAGCTGTTTCTTCCGCGTGCCCTGTGTGACCTTGCGCGAGAACACGGAACGACCGGAGACGTTGGAGATCGGATCGAACGTCCTCGCGGGGACGGATCCGGAACGGGTGCGCGATGCCGTCCGTCGACAGCTCGACGCGGAACGGAACTGGCTGAATCCGTACGGGGATGGGACGACCGGCGAGCGGATCGCACAACTCGTGGCGGCCTCTCTGGGATGACATGGCTCCGCGGGTCGTCTTCATTCGCTCCAAGAGCCCCGCCGGCCTCGAGCCACGCCTCGCAAAAGAAGCGGCGACCTTGGCCCGGGCGGGCTACGAGGT
>VBMB01000144.1:2216-5703 GCA_005878525.1 Methanobacteriota archaeon | reverse complement strand
ATACGCGGCAGCCCGGTTTGCGGGCGCGAAGATCGTGTACGACATCTTCGACTTTTACGCCGAGATGGTGACCGCCGATGTCCCGCCGCGAATTCGCCACGCGCTCACGATGTGGGAGAGGGCGATGATCGGCAAGGCGGACCTCGTGATCCTCCCCGACCTGCGTCGTAGGGAGCAGTTCGGGACCGTCCGCCCAAAGCGTCTCGCCGAAATCATGAACGTCCCGGAGAACCGCGGGGTCGCGGGGAAAACCGAGGACCCGGACCATTTCGTCGTCTTCTATGGGGGCATGATCTCGAAAGATCGCGGCCTCATCGACCTTGTGGTGGCGTGCGAGGCAACGGGCGCTCGACTCCTGGTCGCCGGCCACGGCCCGGACGAGGCGGCGCTCCTGGACACAATCGAGACGTCGCCCGCGAGCACCTATCTCGGCACGATCCCCTATGAGGAGGTACTGGACCGAACTGCGAATTGCAATGCCGTGGCCGTCCTCTACGACCCCAAGGTGCCGAACAACCGGTTCGCGGCCCCGAACAAGCTCTTCGAGGCGATGATGTTCTCGAAGCCCGTCATTGTTTCTGAGGGTTCGGCAGCGGCCGAACTGGTCCGCGAGGTCGGTTGCGGGGTCGTGGTTCCATACGGCGACCGCGTGGCCTTGACCCGCGCGCTGGAGTCGCTCATGCTTTCGCCCTCCGAATCCTCCCAAATGGGCGCGCGCGGGCGACGCGCGTTCGAGACGAAGTACAACTGGCGAGCGATGGAGCCCCTCCTTCTCGAATCATATCGAGCGGTGCTCGCAGAACCCTCTGCACGCTGAACACCTGCGCTCGGCCTTGCGGGCGACAACGTCCCCGCAACGTTTATTGGAGAGCCAAGACTACGACGCGCTGTGGCGACCGTCGCGACCGTCGCGATCGTCGGATTGGGCCCGGTCGGGCTGACGACGGCCGTGGCGTTCGCGAGCCAAGGGCACCGAGTCATCGGGTTCGATATCGATGAGAATCGGCGGGCTGAGGTGACACAAGGAAAGCCGCCATTCTACGAGAAAGGGCTCGAGGCGGGGCTCAAGAAGGCCCTGCGACAAAAGCGGCTCTCGGTCGTCGACCGAATGGATGACGCGGTCCGCGGATCGGGAATCATCTTCCTCTGCGTCGGGACCCCGTCGAAGCCGGATGGGAGCATGGACGTAGGCCCCCTGCACGACGCGGCCAAGTCCGTGGCGACTGCCTGGCGGGACGAGAAGACACGGACCGTCGTCGTGAAGAGCACGGTCCTCCCGGGCACGGCGGAGTCCGTCGTGCGGCCGCTCCTCCAGGCCGCGGGCGTTCCGTTTCGGATCGCGGTGAACCCGGAGTTCTTGCGCGAAGGCCGCGCCCTCGAAGACGCCTTGCGCCCGGACCGGATCATCCTCGGGGTCGACAGCCCGGGGACGGCCCGCATCCTCCGCGCCCTGTATCGCTCCTCGCGATGCCCCGTCCTCGTCACGGACCTGCGGACGGCCGAATCGGTCAAGTACGCCACGAACGCGCTGCTCGCCGCGAAAGTCTCTCTCGCAAACGAACTCGCCAACCTGTGCGACGGCTTCGGAGTCGACTACGACGAGGTCCTCCGCGGTGTTGCCCTCGACCCGCGCATCAATCCGCAATTCCTCGTGCCCGGGGTCGGGTTCGGAGGCTCGTGCTTCCCGAAGGACGTCCGCGCGCTCGTCGCATCGGGCACCGCGAACGGCTACCGACCCGAACTTCTCGAGGCGGTCCTCGCGTTGAACGAGCGCCAGTTCGCTCGTGCCATCGCGTTCTTGGAGAAGGAACTCGGAGACCTCGTCGGTCGCCGGATCGCGCTCCTCGGCTTGGCGTTCAAAGGGAACACCGATGACGTCCGCGAGAGCCGGGCCGTGCCGATCGCCCGGGAGCTCATCGCGAAGGGCGCAATTGTCGCCGGCTACGATCCCGCGGCGATGAAAGGCTTCTCCAAGCTCGTCCCCGAGGTCCACCTCGTGAATAGCGTCGAGGAGGCCTTGAAAGGGGCCGACGGCTGCATCCTCCAGGCGGATTGGCCCGCGTTCTCAGGGCTGACCGCGAAGGATTTTAGGGGCCTCATGACGAACCCCGTCGTCGTGGACGGCCGGCGGATTCTGGACCCGAAGAAGATGCGCGGCGTCCGGTTCCACCGAATCGGGTGAAGGACCGCGCCCCTCGATTGGATCCGCAGGGTGATCAGCCTTCGAGCAACCCTTTCTTGTTGAGTTCGTCGTACGCTTGCGTGAAGCCGTCGCGGGCGCTCGTCTTCTGGCCCCACTCCACGAGCTCTCGCATGCCATCCCCGAACGAGATTGCCGGCTTGTAGCTGAGGAGCCGCCGGGCGAGGGAGATATCGGCGAAGCAATGACGGACGTCCCCGGCGCGGAACCGGTTCTCGATCGAAGGTCGCAGCGGGCTCCGGTAGAGCCGCAGGAGAACCTGGGCCACGTCCAAGATCGACGTGGCCGTGCCCGTGCCGACGTTGACGGCCCGGTAGTCGGCGCCGCCCGCCTCGATCGCGAGGAGACACGAGCGGACGACATCATGGACGGACACGAAGTCCCGGCTCTGGTCGCCGTCTTCGAAAACGACCGGGGGTTGGCCGTTCTTGATGCGGCTCTGGAAGATGGCCGCGACCCCGGTGTACGGGTTGTCCAGGCTCTGTCGGGGGCCGTAGACGTTGAAGAAGCGCAACGCGACGGTGGGGATGCCGTACGCCCGTCCCGTGATCAAACACAGCTCCTCCTGGTCCCGTTTGGTGACCGCGTACACGCTGTTCGTCTGGAGCGGCTTCGTCTCCGGCGTCGCGACGGGCGCGAGGCTCGTCCCGCAGTCTGGGCAGTGCGTCCCCCAGTCCTTCCGCGCGAGTTGCGCCGCGTCCCGGAGCGGGGGTGCAACCGGACCGTGGGTCGGGCAGGTGTACGCGCCTTCGCCGTAGATCGACATCGAGGAGGCGACGAGGAGCTTCTTCACGCCATGTTTCCATTCGACGAGGGCCTGGAGAAGCCGGGCCGTCCCGCCGACGTTCGCATCGACGTAGCGGGTGACCTGGTACATGCTCTGTCCGACACCCACCATCGCGGCGAGATGCACGACGACCTCGACGTCGCCGAGGGCGCCGTCAAAGAGGTCCGGATCTCGGACGTCCTGGAAGGCGTAGTGCGCTTTCGCGTTCAGGTAGTCCGGCTTCGCTTTGTGAACCTGCGGTTCCAAATTGTCGATGACGTCCACCCGGTGACCCTGGGCGACGAGCGCGTCGACGAGGTGACTGCCGATGAAGCCCGCACCGCCCGTGACGAGGATCCGTTTCGTCATGTTCTTTTCCTCGCGATCTGCTCTCGGAACGAGTCGATGGTGCGCCGAAGCCCGTCCTCCAGGGAGACCTTGGGTTCCCACCCGAACACCGTTCGCGCCTTTCGGATGTCCGGGCAGCGGACCTTTGGGTCTTCCGGCGGGAGCGGCTTGTG
>VBMB01000144.1:0-2208 GCA_005878525.1 Methanobacteriota archaeon | reverse complement strand
CGTCCGCCGTGAGGAGACGCCAAACGCCCTCGACGAGATCGTCCACGTAGCAAAAGGACCGCGTCTGGGACCCATCGCCGTAGACGGTGAGGGGCTCGCCGCGCAGGGCCTGGCCCACGAAGTTCGGGATCGCGCGGCCGTCGCCCAGGCGCATCCGGGGCCCGTAGGTGTTGAAGATCCGCGCGATGCGCACGTCGATGCCGTGCTGGTGGTGGTAGGCCATCGCCATGGCCTCCGCGAAGCGCTTCCCTTCATCGTAGACGGATCGCGGCCCGACCGGGTCCACGTGACCCCAGTACGTCTCCGGTTGGGGGTTCACCTCCGGATCTCCGTACACCTCCGACGTGGACGCGAGAAGGTACCGAGCCCGTTTCGCTTTGGCCACGCCGAGCGTCTTGTGCGAGCCGAGGGCGTTGGCTTTCAGCGTCTGGATGCAGAACTTCGCGTAGTCGACGGGGCTCGCCGCGGACGCGAAGTGGAGGACGAAATCGACCTTGCCGGGAATCCTCATCTCTTCCGTGACGTCTTGCCGGACGAACGTGAAGTTCGGATGCTTCTTGAACGCCGCGAGGTTGTCGCGCGAGCCGGTGAGGAAGTTGTCGACGGCGACCACCTTGTGGTTCTCGGCCAGGAGACGCTCGCACAGATGGCTGCCCAGGAAGCCCGCTCCCCCCGTGACGACGGACCTAGGCAACGTCGACCAGCTCCTTCAGGAACGCCTCGGCCGCGCCGCGCATGTCTGGATGGCGCAGGGTGAGCTCCACGTGCGCACGGAACCAGTCCATCTTCGTCCCGATATCGTACCGACGGCCGGCGAATCGATAGGCGTAGATCGGCTCCCGGTGAAGCAGGAGCCGAAGGGCGTCCGTCAGTTGGATCTCACCGTTCTTCCCGGGCCTCGTCTCTCGGATCGCGGCGAACACGAGCGGCGTCAGGATGTACGTGCCGGAGATGCCCAGCCGCGACGGGGCTTCCGCCGGGGACGGCTTTTCCACGAGATCGGCCACCTCGAAGGTGCGGTCGTCCACGGCCTTGCCCGGAGCGACGATGCCGTAGTCGGAGATCTTCTCCTGGCGAACCTCCTCGACCGCGATCACCGGATGGCCCCACTTGCCGTAGACGTCCCAGAGTTGCTTCGCGACGGGCGGGTCGGCCACGTTGATCGTGTCGCCGAGGATCACGAGGAAGGGTTCACCGCCGACATGCTTCTCGGCCTGCAGGATCGCGTCGCCGAGGCCGCGCGGCTCCTTCTGGCGCACGAAGTGAAAGTGGGCCTTCGAGGTGAGCGCCTCCAAGTCTTTGTACGCCTGGTCCGTCGGCGCGTCCTTGCGAACGGCGTCCCACTTCGGCGACGCGTCGAAGTAGTCCTCGATCGCTCGTTTCTCCCGTCCGGTGACAATCAGAATGTCCGTGACGCCGGAGGCGACGGCCTCTGCGACCACCCAGTGAATGGCGGGTCGGTCCACGACCGGGAGCATCTCCTTCGGTTGCTCTTTCGTGAGCGGGAGGAATCGGGTCCCGAGGCCCGCGGCCGGGATGACGGCCTTCACGGGCGGCCGAACCCGCGGGCGTGCATAAACTCTTCTCGACCGTGAAGGTCTCCGCTCGGATTGCGGCCCGCCACAGGGCGCTCTGTGCATGGGTCGCTCGACCGCTCAGAACCGGAAGTGAGCGGACCCCTTGATCAGACGATCGATCCGTCCCGCGGTGTAGCCAACCATCCGAGAGAGATCCCATGCGATCACGACGAGAATGGCGTAGGGGACGAAGGACCACAACCCCGCCCGGGCGACCTTGCGGACCCGAAATCCAGCGTACAGGGACGCCCCGCCGAGCAGGAGAATCCAAAGGGGCCACCAGAACATCCCGGCGATCAGCAGGAGGACCGCGATCCCATACGTCGCGAACAATGCGGCGTAGCGTGTTCCTCGGAACAGGAAAATCGCAGCCTGCCCGTCGCCCACCGCATACTTGCGATGTTGGCGATACACCATCCGCACGGAGTCGGCCGGTCGCCAACGGACCACGGCATCGGGGACAAAGCCCTTCCGGGGGCGAAGTCGCTCGACCGCCAGGTCGAAGATCGTGTCCTCGTTTCCCGCGAAAGCCTCCGGATATCCGCCGGCCCGGGCCCAGACGGAGTGAGTGAAGGCGACGGACCGGCTGCTTGCCAGGAAGGTCGCAGGCCGCACCTGGTCTCGCGACCAC
>VBMB01000121.1:3556-7144 GCA_005878525.1 Methanobacteriota archaeon | reverse complement strand
CACGGTTGCGATGGGCGGGACTTTCTTCACGCGGTAATAGTCGAGCAGGGCCTGGAGGACGGCGAGGGCGCGCTTCATTCGGGCATCGAACACCTGATCGACGCCGACTTCCTCAGCTTCTTGGTCGTCCATGCGGAGCATCCAATCGACGGCCCGCCGAACCCGGTGAATCCATTTATAGCATGAAGGCCCGCTTATCGAGGAGGATTCTCAACGACGATTTTCAAAACAGATTATCAACCGTGGTTCGCGGTCCGATGGTCGACGCCGAGTCATCGCCGAGCCGGGGGTCACGGCCCGTGCAAGACTCGACCTGCCCGAATCGGCGCTCCCGCGAACGCGGTTCGATCGAGTTGAGAAATCCGACACCCTTGGCCGATATGGTCCACTTTTTGTCAATCGCAGGGCGATGGGCCCCGGAAGGTTAAAGGTACATCAAAGAATCGGTTCGAGTCATGCGGGGGAGCGTACTCGGACTACCTTTATGGCTCATCATGGCCGTCTGCGTCGTGCCGCCGATTGCCTATTCCCTGTCGCGGGCCGCGGCCGTCCCGGTTGAACTGATCCTTCCGACCGCGGTCGCGATGGAAGTCGTCTTCCTCACGCAGACCGTCCAGCAGGCCCTGCGTCGGGCCGAGGTCCGCAGGCATTTCGGCTTTGCCCTCTGGGAACTCCACCAAGAGCTGTCCCAGCATCTCGAAAGCCTCGACCGACGGATGACGCTCGTGCGCCAGGGGGTCACCTCGGAGCCGAATCTGGATTCGTTGCGCACGTGGGCCTCTTCCGTCGATGCATTCCCGGTGGATGCATGGGATCGGTTCCTCGCGATCGGCGGACTCCACCGCCTCCTGGACAGCGCACCTGACCAAGTCGCCTCGAACCTGTACCGGTACTACCATGGCGTCGGGACCTTCAACAATGAGGCCGCCCTTCGGGAGCGGCTGCTCCAAAAGCTCTTCAACGTGACAGGCCCCGCCACGACGGGCATTTTCAAGAATGTGAAGTCCAGCGACAAGCGGCTGGAGTCGTGGCTCACGGAGGTGCCCTCCCGATTGGCCGTGCTGATGCGGGACATCCAGCACGTGCTGGGAGAGCTCGGTCACATGCCCGAGGTGATCAGCTCCCGCGACGACGAAACGAGACTGGCCATCGTCGACCGTCGAGACACCGAGGCGTACAACCGATGGCGGGAACGGCATGGCGATGTGCTCGCGCCTTCAAACAAGACCCATCGGGATTGGTCGATCCATGACGACCCGGTCCGATGAGTGCCGCGATCCCGGCAGAGCCAGTCCATCGCGGGACAGGCCAAGCCGTTTGCATGCGGGACGAAACTAGGCCTTTGTGGCACGTGCGATGGCCCTTGTACACGTATCGTCCTTGACCTTCGGCTGGCTATGTCGCGACAAGGCGAGGCCTGTCAGAGGGGCTCGATCGTCGCGTCGCCTCGTGCAGACGTCGCGTATTGGAGCGTCGACCGAACGACACGGAGGCGAAATCCGTCATCCGCTGGGGACTCCTCCCCGGTCCGGCAGACGGGAGGCTCGCGCGAGCAATCCCGTGGAAACCCCCGGAGCGAACGAAGTCGAGACGCGGCCGACCGGGCCGTCGAACGTTTCCTGGGGCCGACGGTCGAGAAGATTACGCGGGTTGTGCTGGCGTCCCGAACCGGACTGAGCCGCGACACGCCCTGGCTGGAGATCCTCGACGCCCTGGAACGGTTAGAGGGCCGCCATGGATTCGATCCGGGGCTCGTCGCGACCCTTCGTTGGCTCGCGCAGTCTCCTTCCGAATCAAGTCCGCGGTCGGCAACGGCCCGTCCGCCCTCCAGGTCGGAGAGCGGCTCGAGCAAGTAGATTTCGCATCAACGAAAGCCCGAAGCGGAGAGAATCTCGAACCGTGCGAACTACAACACTTCGAGGACCTTCACCGCGACGATGAAGGCGAAGACGACGAGGAGCGGGCTGATCGGCACCAGGAGCGTGTGCGACAGAACCTTCGACCGCATGCTGCCCGATTCCTCTGCGTGGGCACTCGTTAGTTCTCGCATTATCAGGAACAGAATGAGGGCGGCGACCGCGGCGGCGCCGAAGCTGCCCGCGAGGAACGTCGACGTGACAGTGACGACGGTCGTGATCATGCGGTGCCCCTTTTCGTTCAATAAGTTCGTAGGATGGTTGCTCTATATAAATACATCCCCGACGGGTGCTCGTTTCGAACATCAGTCGTGAGAATCGTCAAATCGGCCCGCGTTTACTTCCGCTTCCCCTTCCCGCCGCCCCGGCTGACGAGGGCCGCGACCGTCGCCGCGACGTACGCGCCGATTCCGATCCAGCTGTAGCTGATGCCCAGGATGAGCGCGGCGTTCAGGATGAATTGGCTTTGCGCGAAGCCGTCGGCGCCGGGGAGCATCATGCCGGACACGCCAAGGATGAAGGCCGACGCCGCGGCGGGTCCGATGACGAAGCGTCCGAGGAGCCTCTGCCGTTGGATCAGTCGCGTCCGGCGCACGGCGATCTCACGGTCCGTCGCCTCGATCGTCGGGACGTCCGGGATGCCGCCCGGCTCCATCTCCATCGCCCGCGCGTCCCGAGCCGCGCTCGCTTCGACCTCGCTGAGGCTTTCGAGCAACTCGTCGATGTCCCGATCGACATGGTCTCGGCTCGAGGTCGTGTCCGGAAGCGGCGGCGGCAATGCGTCATAGCCCGGATTGGACGAGCCTCGCTGGAGCCTTCCCTCGAGTTCGCGGATCTGCCGGGCGAACGAACGGCGGATGCTGAGGGAGAGCCCGCCCAGCCCGACGAGGAAGATGGCCGCCACGAGCATGTACGTCGTGTAGATCCACCGAGTGATGCTTTTGTCGAACCATCCCGGCGCGGGCAGCGTGGCCGCGAAGGTCCATGAGAAGTAGCCGACGACCGCGAAGAAGGCGCCGAAGATGATCGCAAGGGTCCTCGGTCTCATCGATTCGCCACCGACTCGCACCATTCCTACCGGGGAATCGGATATACTTCATCCCCTCCTTCTCATTTTTGATATCCGCTCCACCTCCGTCCAAAGGTATATCCCGCCCGGAGTCGTGCGTCGTCCGAGGAGGGCCGGATTCCTTGCGAAGGTCGGCCCGGTCGGAGGGAATCCGTTGACAGGCTTCCGGACCCGCGAGCGACGCTCGGCGGCACGCGAACTTGCGATCGTCAGCCTGGCCGGCGTCGCATCGTTCCTCTTCATGAATCATGAGAACCTGTATCTGAGCGGACCGTTCGCCCTCTCGAACGCGCCCCTCGAGGCCTACTTCCTCGCGACGATCGTAATCTACCTGTTCCTCCGGATGCTCATCATCGCCGCAGGGATGCGCCCGACCCGAGCGCGTTCCGGATCCGTGCGATGCCCGGAGTGCGGTCAGCGCCTCGACACCCTGACGGCCTCGGGACGCGAAGCCCACCTCCGGATCGAGCTGACGCTGAAGCCTACGGAGAGAGAAGTCGTCTCCGCGGTGACCCTCCGCAAGGCCGTCGACGCAGCCCATTTCTCGGCCCGCGCATCGAAGGCGGTTTCTCGAGACGACATCGCAACGCCGACTCGGGACCT
>VBMB01000121.1:0-3341 GCA_005878525.1 Methanobacteriota archaeon | reverse complement strand
TGGCCAGCGCGACGTAAGGGACGACGAGCACTTCCGGCTTGTTGCCGGGTGCCCGAGGCGGCATGTGACCGAGGATCTCGGCCCGACCCTCGAGGTCGATTCCGACTTCCTCTTTCGTCTCCCGGAGTGCGGTCGCGAGCATCGTCGGATCCTCGTCACGATGGCGTCCGCCCGGAAGGCCGATCTGCCCGGACCACGGATCGCCTTCGCGTTTCGTCCGCTCGCCCAGGAGCACCTCGAGACCGCGAGGACCGTCGCGAAGGATGGCCATCACGGCCGCGGCCGGTTTCGCCTTGAGCTCCGCTTCGGCGAGCTCGAGGGGGAGCAGAAACTTCCGCAGGCGTTCGAGGGAGGCTTCGGACACCCGAGCGCGGCCTATGCCCTGCCTGAATATAATGGGATTCATCCTCCGGTCGATAATGTTGCCATACGTGTGTTTACATCAGCACAGACATCCCTGTGAAAACGGTCACTCTATCCGAGGACGCATACGCCGCGCTGGCCCGACTCAAAAAAGAGGGCGAGAGCTTTAGTGACGTCGTCCGCCGGCTCGCCCGCGGGAGCCGGTCGCTTCTGGAATTCGCCGGAGACTGGAAAGATTTCCCGGAGGAGATACGTCGCTGGTCTTCGATGCCGGCCCCACGGACGGGCGGACCCTGGACCGCCTCCTGTACGGACGGCGGTAGATGCCGGAGTACGCCTTCGCAGACTCGAGCTTCCTCGTGGCACGGTTCAACGTGCGCGACCGGGACCACCGTGCCGCCATCGAATTCCTCGAGGCGCAAAAGGGAGCGAGTCCGGACGCCTTCCGTTTGGTCTTCAGCGACTACGTCTTCGACGAGACTGTGACGGCCCTCGCCGTGAGGTCGAAGCGCCACGATCTCGCCTCGGCCGCGGGCCGAGCAATCCTGGAGTCGAAGAACCTGCGCCTCGTTAGGATCGAGCCGCCCGTCTTCGCGGCGGCCTGGAAGCTCTTCGTCCGGCGCTCCGAGAAGCGTTGGTCCTTCACGGACTGCACGTCGTTCGTATTGATGGAGAACCTGGAACTTCGCAAGGCGCTCGCCTTCGATCGGAACTTCGTCGAGGCGGGCTTCGCGATGATTCCCGAGCTGGCGTGTTGTTCGGCAGCGTCGTTAGGGAAGTCCCTTCCCCAGCAAGGGGGCCGCTGCTGCTGCGCGCGCGACGAGGCCCGCCGTGGAAGGCGACCTTGCGAGGACTCCTCGGTGGAACCTCCCGGAGACGAACGTGCTCGCCAGGGAGAGCGCAAGCCAAGTCGCAGATCCCTGACCTCCCGAGAGCCACGGGAAGCCGAACCAACCGAAGAGCAGAAGGAACCACGCCGCGAGGAAGACCAAGAACTGGGCGGCAAGCAACACCGTCCGAACGGCCGTGGCCAGGAGGACCGAGGCCACGATGCCTCCGCCCAAGATTAGCCACACGAAGAGTTGAGTTTGTCCTTGCTGCTGCTCGATCGTGGCCACGAAGAGCGTCGCCACGATGCCCACCGCCACGATGAGGAACCCGAGGGCCCTCCGGATCAGTCCCAACAACACACCGGCCGCGATCAGAGCGGCCCCGATCAGGTCCGCATACGTCGCCGCCGCACTAGTCATCGCATTCAGATCGACCATCCGTCTACCATCCACACGAAGTTGTCTTTCCATTCAGAGCGGAGACCTGCGGCCGATCAATCGCTAAGCTCTCCCCTGAGAGAGGAGACGCGCCGCGCATGCCCTCCACCCCGACCCATCTAGCATCGGAAGAGCGCGTAGATAGGTTTCGGCGGGGCATATATAATGGTTGTTCGGCGCGGGCCACGCACCGGGAGGAACGCTCGTCACCGCAACTCTTCGTTCGCTCGCTTCGTCTGTCGATCTCGCCGCCACAAACCGACGCCGACGCTGGCGGTTCCCGCCCCAATCAAAGGGATCCCGACGCCGATGAACTCGGGCTCGATTCCCGCGACGCGGTACGAGACGCGGACATCTTGAGCGGAGTTTTCGGATTCGGCCCCGTGGGCGAAGACGAGGTAGTACGTCCCGGAACTCGGGAGATCGATCGCGAACGACCCGGAGGAGCCGTTCGTGGAAAACAGGCTTCGGCCCAAGCCGATGAACGCGTACACTTGGTATTGCCTCTCGCCGAAGACGTAGAGGTTCACGACGTCGCCCGCGAGATCGGCGAACTGCCCGGACACGCGGCTGCCCCCGAGCACCTTGATCTCGTATACGTAGAACCACGCGGGTCCCGCCGGAATCGTCGCGACCGTCCCCTGCGTCCCCTGCAAGAACGACGCCGCGAGGAACCCTTGTCCGGAGAGGAACAGCACCCCGCCGACGAGAAGGAGGACCCGTGGCGCCTTCCACAGATTGGAGATCAATCGGAGTCTCCGACTCCCCTCCACCGCCCCGCTCCCGGTACAGTAATCGGCGTGAAGCTATATGGCGATTCGCACACCAGTCCAACGACCGTAGTGAGCAATCCAAAAATCATTCTCACATCGGAGAATATCGTTTGCGTCGAGGACCGTCCAAGAACCTTTATGGCGCGTTGGGAATTACGAATTGGGCATAGACCCATTCCCCCAGGGTTTCTCAGGAGGGGGGAAGGGACATGGGGCCCGTGGAATCGAATCCCGACCGATACGCCGGCGCGTGGCGGCTTCTGATCTGGGCCCCGCTCTTGGTCCTCGCGGTCGCCTCGCGATTCGTGTTGCCGTCGAACTGGCCCGGCCTGATCGCGGTCTGGGGTTGGGCTCCGCTTGTCGTGGGTGTCGCCGCCGTCTGGGCCGTGGTCGGTTTTCTCGGGGTCCGAGAATGGAGACACCATACGGATCGCCTCGAGTCGATTCCGATCCGGATCCACGTCGACGGAAGCCGCGGGAAGACCGGCACCTGTCGTCTGATCGGGGCCGCCCTCCGAGCGAACGGACTCCGGGTCGTCGTGAAGACGACCGGAAAGATGCCGGTCCTCATCGACGCCGCGGGCAAGGAGACCGTCCTCGAACGTCCGCCGACGCCGACCGCGAACCTGCGGGAACAGAAGGAAATCGTCCGATTGGCGAGGGACCAACACGCCCAAGCGATCGTGATCGAATGCATGGCCGTCGATCCGGAGCTCCGCCGCATCTCCCAAGAAACGTTGATCCGCGCGACCCTGGCCGTCGTCACGAACATTCGTCGGGACCACCTGGAGGTCATCGGACCGGACCTGGGGACCGGCGCAAGGACTCTGAGCGACGTGATTCCGAGGAACGGGACGGTCATCACCGCGGAACAGCGATTGCTTCCGACGCTCCGGGACGAAGCGGAGAAACGCCACGCCACCATGATCGCCGTGAA
>VBMB01000072.1 GCA_005878525.1 Methanobacteriota archaeon | reverse complement strand
GAAGGCGAACTGCGTCAGCCGCCACTCCGTCGACGCGCCGAGCGCGAGCAGGTCGTAGTTCTTCGCTTCCTCGACCACCGTGTCGACGATGTTCCGGGCCTTCACGAACTTCTCCTCGAAGGCGACGCCGTGGGTGCGGCACATCTCCGCGAGCCGCGCGCTGTAGCCCCGTTCCTTCTCGAGCTCCCGGTCCGTCTGGACGGCGCTCAGGATCGTGATCCTGGCGCGGTGCTTCTTCGCGAGCAGGATCGCGTACCCCGTCGCGTACGACACATGCCATTCCGGAGCATTCATGACGAGGATGCGCTCGACTTTCGGTTTGAGCCCGGCGGATTTGAACACGACGACGTCGCACGGGGCCTCCTGGACGAAGCGGTCGACGTTCGTTCCCAGGATCCGGCCCCGCCGCCAGCCCCCTCTCCATCCGAGGATCAGCAGGTCCGTCTCGTCCTCGCGGATGTTGTCCAAGATTGAATCGAACACCTTGTGGCTCACGTCGACGCGGGCCGTCGAATAGGCGCCCAGTTCCTCCGCACGCCTTCGCAGCTTGCCGAGATGGTAGCGGACTTCGCCCACGTAGGCCCGGTCGATGGCATCGATTGGAAGGGCGGGCGGCACCTCGATCACGTGGAGGAGCGTGAGCTCCGCGTCTTCGACCTGGGCGATCAACGCGCCGAACTCGACGAGCTCGACTCGCTCGAAGTCCTCGATGGGAAGCAGGATTCGGTACCGGGGACGGCGACGCGGCAAGATCGACTCCACGACCTTCGTAACGCCGATCACAATTTCCTTCCTTTCGTGCAGATAGTGGACCGTGAGCCCGATCCCGATCCAGCCGAGCGCGACGAACCACGCGATCGGTTCGATCGTCCACAGGCTGAGGGCGAGGACGAACTTCGTCGCGATGCCTAACAGCGGGATGAGGGGGAAGAGCGGCATCACGTAGTACCGCTTCACATCGGGCATCGTCCTCCGGAGGACGATCGCCGCCCAGTTCACCATCAGGAACAGGAGGAGGAACATGACGTCGGCGCTCGCGGCGACCGTGTTGAGGTCGAGGGTCAGCGTGATGCCCACGATGATGAGCCCCGAGACGGCAATCGAAATGTGCGGAGTGCGCTTCCGAGCATGGAGCTTCCCGAGGGCGCGGGGGAGTCCGCCGTCCCGGCCCATTGCGAACGCGACACGGCTCGAGGAGAAGATCAGGGAGTTCAGGGCTGCCAGGGCTCCCAGGGCGACGCCGAACACGATGATCTGTGTGCCGTACGGCATCACCTGCGCTGCGATCTCGGCGATCGCATTGTTGTTTCCCACGGGTCCTGCGGGCGACGGCTGAAGGAGCAGGCACGATGCACTCGGGCCCCCGCTGCAATTCCCTGAAATCCCGATCGCCACGAACGCAACCAAGATGAAAATGAGGGTCGAAAGGCCGATCACGATGAAGTGGGCGCGCGGAATGTTTTTTTCCGGGTGGCGCACCTCTTCGCCGGTCTGAGCGATAATCTCGTAGCCCTCGAACACGATGAACGTGAAGCCCATCGCTCCGAGGAGAGAGACAAACTGGAGAAAACCTGAGTCGCCGTGGAGAAACGGCTGGAAGTTTGCCGCCGGCACGCCGGTGTGCGTCAGGTGCAGCAATCCCGCGATGATGAAAGCGCTTACGACCACCACTAGAGCAATTGTCACCGCGGTTTCCGATTTCCCCGTGAGCTTGGTCCCGCGGTAGTTCAGCCCGATGAAGACGCCCGCGGCGAGGACGGCGAAGAGCTTTGTCAGCGCTCCTTCGTCGAGGCCGTAGAGGACCAAGGATGGGGTGCCGAGGATCGTCTTCAAGGCGAGGACGATGCCGAATCCAAATCCGTAGATGTAGAACGACGCGACGATGCAATGGCCAAACCACGACATCCAGCCTCCGAGGAACCCCCATGGGTCGCGCATCGATCGGCGGATCCAGAGATATCCGCCCCCGGTCTCCGGGAACGCGGAGCCGAGCTCCATGTACGCCATCGCGGTGAACATCGTCACGACGAAGTTCAGGCCGAATGCCAGGACGAGCGAAGGACCCGTGATCGCGAATCCGGGCCCGACGAGCAGGAAAATCGTGGTCCCGATCGTCGGGCCGAGTCCGATCATCGTGATTTCCAGGAGCCCGAGGTCCCGTCGAAACTTGACCTCAACCTCGCGGCCCTGTGCCATCGGGTCGCGGCAGAATGGGAGTCCCTTATTAGTCCTTGGTGGGCCCGCCGATGGCCTTCAAATACATGAGAGGATAGTCGAGTTCGGGCACGTAGCGGAGCACGCCGAGGGCCCGTGCGGTGCCGACGCGCACGGAGACTTCGACGTCCAAGAGATCCTCCGTGAGGGCGCCGTACTTGTAGGGTCCGCGAATCCGCATCCTTCCCTTGTCGATGCGAACACGGACGCGTTCGACCAGCGGCTGCACTCGGGTGGAGGCCTCGATCGCGCGCTCCAGAGAGGGTGCGGTCGCGGAAGTCAGCGGCGTTCCGACGTACTGATGAACAATCGAGCCCAACTTGATCCCCGCCTCGAAGGCGGCTCGGTCGCGGTCTGTCCCGGCAAAGTATTCGCGTGTCGAATCGTCGGCCATCGCGGTCCCCGCGCGCGACAATGCAGGCATCGTCATAAGGGCGACGCCCCAACGAGCATCCGCGCCGAACTCCGCGAGGCGCGCTCCATCATTTCTGTCAAACGACTCGAGCGAACGTATCAAAAGTCGATTGACAGCGGCAAAGGCTTAATTCGGTCGCGAGCTTGAACGGAGATTCCCTCATGGCTAGGAAGTTGATCATTGGCGTAATCGGAGGCGGCAGCACGGCGTCCCCCGACGGACTCGCCCTCGCCGAGGAAGTGGGATTCCTCATCGCGCGGGTCGATGCGGTCCTGATATGCGGCGGCCTGAACGGCGTCATGGAGGCTTCGGCGAAAGGCGCCAAGCGCGGCGGCGGCCTTACGGTCGGCGTCCTCCCGACCGGGAACAAGGCGGACGCGAATCCGCACATCGACTTGCCGATTGCCACCGCGATGAGCACCGCTCGGAATCTGATCATCGTCCGCACGGCCGACGCGATCATCGCGGTGAACGGTTCCTATGGCACGTTGAGCGAGATGGCCCACGCCTTCGATCTCGGCAAGACGGTGTTCGGCCTCCGGACGTGGCCCATCGACAAGGCAGGGGTCGACGCAAAGCTGTTCGTTCCGGTCGCCACGCCGCGCGAAGCCGTCGACCGGGCCCTCGAGTACGCCCGCAAGGCCATGGCGACTGAGAAAGCCGGACCCGGATTCCAGAAGTGAAGCGTCTCCGCGGACCGACATAACTACAGACGGGTCCGCAGGCTTAAGTGAGTCCGCGAGATTTCAGCCGCCGTGCGGCCCACCATCCGGCCCGCCGACGTAGAATCGTGGGGCGTGCCTCGGAAGCCCGCGGAGGCACTTGCGGCTCGAATCGAGGCCGCATCTCAACGTCACGCCGGATCGTTCGATGCGCGCGAACAAGAACGGTTCTGGGTCCAGCTCCGCGCGTTGCTCCTGGCGAACCCGGAGACGCGGTGGCGGTTCGCGGCCCATCTCGCTCTGTACCGGCTCGCGTACGATGGTCGTGAACCGGGAGATGGTCCCGGGCCAGCCTGGATGCCGTCCAAAGCCGGCGTGCGATCGTCGAACATCGGGAAGCTGATGGCGGCCCGTCGCCTCGGGTCTTTCGCGAACCTGCAGGAGTGGTCCATCGACCGCCGGGAAGAATTTTGGTCCACCATGATCCGCACGCTCGGCATCGTCTTCCGAAAGAAGCCGACTGGAATTCTGAAGCAGCCCCTCGATCCGCGTCACCCGGAGTGGCTGCCCGGCGCGCGGATGAATATCGCGGAAAGCTGCTTCCGTGCCGGCGCGAACAAGACGGCCATCCTCTCCGGACTGGAAGGATCTGACTCAATCCGGAAGATGACGTACGGTGATCTGCGGCGACTGAGTGCTCGGGTCGCCAACGGGCTGGACGAGCTCGGCCTGGATCGGGGCGAGAAGATTGCATTGTTCTTGCCCATGACTCCGGAAGCGGTGGCGGCGTACCTCGGAATCGTGCTGTCGGGGCGGTGCGTGGTCGGCATCGCGGACGCCGCGGCGCCGCCGGAATTCCGGAAACGGGCTCGCATCGCCGACGCCCGCGCCGTCATCACGGTCGACACGTACCTCCGCGACGGGAAACAGCATGCCATTTACTCCAAAGTCGTCGACGGCAACGGGCCGCGGGCGATCGTCATTCCCCGCGCTGGACCGAGGACGCCCTTCCTCCGGGATGGCGACACCGCGTGGACGGACTTCCTCAGCGACCGCGATGCCTACGAGGCGGTCTCGTGTCGCCCTGGCGACCACACGAACATCCTGTTCTCGTCGGGGACGACGAAAGACCCGAAGGCCATCCCGTGGACCCACACGACCCCGATCAAGAGCGCCGCGGATGCATACCTCCATCAAGACATCCGACCGCGGGACGTGCTCGCCTGGCCGACGAGCTTCGGATGGATGATGGGACCCTGGCTGACGTATGCGAGCTTCGTGAACGAGGCGACGATGGCCTTGTACGTCGGAGCGACGACGGCCCGCCCGTTCGGCGAGTTCGTCGCTCGAGCCGGTGTCACGATGCTCGGCGTGGTGCCGAAGCTCGTTCGGAGCTGGAAGGCGGACCGGACGATGGAGGGGCTCGACTGGCACCGGATCCGGTTGTTCAGCTCCACCGCGGAGCCCTCCACGCCGGACGAGATGCTATACCTGATGTTCCTCGCCGGGTATCGGCCCATCGTGGAATACTGCGGCGGCACGGAGATCGGCGGCGGATACATCACCGGGTCCGTGGTGCAGCCGTGCGCTCCGTCGGCCTTCACCACCCCCGCCTTCGGCCTAGACTTCGAGATCCTCGACGAGGGCCGCCCGGCCGCCCGTGGGGAATTGTTCCTCGTCCCGCCATCCATCGGCCTCTCGACCGAGCTGTTGAATTACGACAACGATGAAGAGTACTTCGATGGCGTCCCGAAAGGACGGCACGCAGAAGGACTCCGACGACACGGAGACCAGCTCGAGCGTCTCGGCGATGGCTACTACCGCCACCTCGGGAGAATCGACGACATGATCAACATCAACGGTGTGAAGACGAGCTCGGAGGAAATCCGAAGCGTACTCAAGAACGACAACGTCTACGACTCCAAGCCGATCGCCGTCGACCTGGACGGCTCTGGCCAGCATCGCCTCGTCGTGTACGTCGTCCCGCGCGATCCACGGCTCCTCGGATCCGATACGCTCCGTGCGGAGCTCCGCCGCGAATTTCAGCGATCCATCAAGGAGAACCTGAATCCGTTGCTGGCCCACGTCGAGGACGTGGTCCTCGTGTCCGAGCTCCCGCAAGCCGGACCCGGGAAGACGCGGACGATGAAGGAACTCCGGAATGACTATGCGGCCCGGACGGCCCACGCCTGAGCTTCGGTCTGGTCAGGGATGTTCCGTCGGTTCTCCGGACGGGGCGGCCTCGACAACGGTAGGGCGTGGGCGCACGGGCCTTTCAAGGGCCCGGTTAATCGTGATCTGCGCGATACTTCCGTAATACTTCGCCACGTGCTCCAGGGGTCGAAGCACGATTTGAAACAAACCGTTCGAACGGGATGGGCCGGCGACCTGTCCCTGACGCGGCCGGGAACCGGACCCGGTCACCGCACGAATATCGCGGGTCAGGGCCGCTTGTCGGTCGAGGGCCTCGTTCGCCTTCGCCAAGTCGTTGGCAAAGAAGGCGGTCATCGTCAGCTCAATCACGTCCTCGAGCTTTCCTTTCAAGTTCCCGATCGTCTTCGCGAAATCCCGCGGGATCCGGCGGGTCGGCTTGAGAAATGGTCCAACCCCGGCCGCGAGTTCCTCCCACAAATCGCCGACGTTCTCCAGGGCGACGGTGACCACCCGATCCCCGAGGAGGTGACGCGGCTCCGTCACCCCGATCCGCCCCGCAATCGTGCGGTTCTGCGCCGCGAGGAGGAGCTGCCGCACGACGAGCCAGTACAGTCGGTCCACCTCGAGCTCCATCCGGGCGACCTCCTCGATGTTTCCCTTTGCATCGCCCGAGATGACGCCGAGCGCGAGCTTCTCCATCCGCGAAGTGAGATAGTGCAGACGTCGAAGGAGCCCGTCAATGGGGAACCGCGTCGGCTCGACGAAGTTCTCGATGGTGACGAACTTGGGGCCTTGGTCCACAATCGTGAGGCCCGTGAGGCCGCGCACCGCCTCGTGAATCTCCTGCAACTGGCTCGGGGAGAGCTCCTCGCGACTCCGCAGCCGGATGGTGTTGCAACCGACGATGTAGTTGCCGGTGATCATCCGCGTCAGCGCCTCGGGCCCGCTCCATTCGTCCGCGTCGATCGTCGCCTCTGCGGTGACCGGATATTCCTCGAGCGGACCGACCCGCACGCGGAGACTCCCGTCGTCTTCGATCGCGAGGCTGACGAGGGCGCCTGGCCGGATGCCATTCGACGACGCCCAGTCTTTCGGGAGGGAGACCCCGAGACTCGAGTATCCCAGCTTCTGGACCTTCCGGGTTTCCAGCTCCATGATCCAAGTAAGTACAGAACTCCACCAAATACGTACGCCGTTCGACCCGTCGCGGCCTCCTCGTCAATGCGCTGGAGGCCGGCAATCGACCGCAACCTCCGCATCGGTCGGCGTTCGGGTCTTCCGCTCGAATCGGCCCCAAAGCCTCATGAGTCCCGACGGAATCGGACCGAAGCAAATGGACCGCCAGGTGGACGTCCTCGTCGTGGGCGCGGGTCCGACCGGAAGCACCGCTGCCAAGTACGCGGCCCTCGGAGGGGCCGACGTCCTCATGATTGAGAAGCGATCCGAGATTGGTACACCCGTTCGGTGCGGCGAGGGCGTCGCGAAACGGTGGCTCGAGGAGATCGGGCTGACGCCGAGCCGGGAGTTCATCTGTCACGAGGTCGACGGTGCGCGGATCATCGCGCCCGACGGCACGACGCTGGTCCTCGACGAGACCAGGGCCGGGAACGAATGCGGCTACATCCTCGAACGAGACTTGTTCGATCGGTTCCTCGCGCGGGAGGCCGCGAAGGCCGGTGCCGAGATCATGATCAAGACGAGCGCAGTCGCCCTCCTCCGGGAAGACGGGGGCGTCATCGGCGCCCGCTGCGAGCACATGGGCGATACGTTCGACGTCCGGGCGGACGTCGTCATCGGGGCCGACGGATTCGAGAGCCAAGTGGGACGGTGGGCCGGGCTCGAGACCCACCTCCGGACCCGGGACATCGACGCGTGTTTGCAATACACCTTGGTCGGCGTGGAAGGCGACCCGCGGCTCAACGACTTCTACCTAGGGAGCTGCGCGCCGGGTGGCTATGCCTGGGTGTTCTGGAAAGACACGGACGTCGCCAACGTCGGAATCGGCGTGAACCTCTCGAAGATTCGAGAACGCGCGGACGCGAAGAAGTACCTCGATCGCTTGATTGAGCGGACCCCAGGCCTGGCTCGCGGCGAAATCGTCGAAGAGGTCGCCGGCGCGGTGAGCGTGTCCATGCCTCTGGAACGAACGGTCGCTCCGGGTGTCATGCTGGCAGGAGACGCGGCCCGGCTGATCGATCCTCTCACGGGAGGCGGCATCCTGAACGGCTGTCTCTCTGGGCGATATGCGGGCGAGGTCGCGGCGGGTGTCACCGAGGGAAACGCGACCGACGAAGTCCTTCGAGCGTACGATGCAAAGTGGCGCGGCCGCATGGAGGAGGAACTCGCCCGGCATTACCTGATCAAGGAGCGCCTCATCCGGGTCGACGATGTGACGATCAACAAGGTCCTGCGAGCGGTCTCCGAAATCGGCGTGGAGCAGCTTTCCACTCCGGTCGTGCTCGACGCAATCCGCACGAAGTATCCCGAGGTCCTCCAGGCATTCGACGGCCTCTTGTGATCCCGTGCCGGCTATTCCGGAATGCCGTGTTCAGTCCTTCGACAGATCCTCGCCGCCCTCGAAGACCTGCTGGACCTGACTGTAGATTTCTTCGAAACCGAACGTGAGCTCGGAGGATACCGGGTGGACGCGGCGATAGACGCCGATGGACTCCATGCTCTTCAGGAACTCGACGTCGAGGAGGGTCTTCGGGGTCGCGGCTTCCTCAAAAAGGGCCTCATAGAGGGCGAACGGGTCGAGCGACCACTTCACGATTCGTTCGAGCTCCGGCTCCGGGAGGAGATCCGCCTTGCTCAGGACGTTGATGAACGGCAGTCCGTGGCGGAACTGGACGGTGGCGTTCAGGAGCACGGACGAGATGAAGCCGCTGGGGCTCTTCACGAGCGCCGGGTCGTTGAGATAGATGAGCGCGGAGTCCTCGCGCCCGAATGCATCGATCAGGACCGGGCCGGAAGCACGGAACGTGAAAAGCTCAATCTGTCCCGGCGTGTCGATCAGGTTGTAGTTCGTCTCGAACGTCTCCAAGACGTCCGCGAGCTCCTTGGCGTTCATCGCGGCCATGTCCGCCGCGGCGACCTGCGCGCCGTTCGGCCCGAGGCCTTGTTCCGCCATGACCTCTTCCAGGTTCACGTAGTCCCGCACGTCGAGGTCCGGCGAGTACAACAACGCCTCCGCGCCCGGATCGAGATTCACCGTGACGCAGTCGAGGCCCTGGGAGTTCATCCAGAGCTGGAACGCGTAGACCATCGTCGACTTCCCGGAACCGGCGGTGCCGAGGAAGTACAGGTTGCGGGCCATGGACGGGCCGAGTACGAGCTTGAACGAGATGAAGGTTCGCGAAGCATTAGGTCGGGAGCTCCCGGGGCGTGACGCAGGCCAAAGTCACACGAAGAAGATTGACATCAGGACGCTGCGACGATCCTATCAGGGCGTGAATGAACGGAGGAGCTCCGCCTCCTGGGGAGGCTGTGGACCTGAAGGGTCCCGCGAAGAGAATGCCGCGAGTCCGACCACGACAGTGCTCTCGACAGGGAGCGCATCGTTCCTTCACAATCTAGTTCCTTCGGGCCAAACGAGTTTGGGACCGCGCGGAGGAAGGAGACTCCGGTATCAGAAACTCAGTCTGCTTTTCCCTTTTCAAAGCGACATACAACCTGGAAAGCAAGTCGATGGGAGAATAGACAGACGAGAGGATCACCAGAAAAGCAAATTTGAATGCGATGTCACTGACGAGCGGATGGATGGTGATGGAGTCTAGAACGGGAGCCTCGGAAAGGGCGACGTGGCGGCCCCGAGCCCGAACGAGTTCTTGCGTGAGTAATGGGTACGCTTAATACCCGGTGAGAACTTTGCTTCAAGGACAATCAATCACCATCTAAGGAGGTTTCTATGAGCCCAAAGAAGGACACGCAAAAGTCCGCCAAGAGCACCACCGCGGTCAACAAGAAGCTCAAGGGATTCACGGACGAGGAACGAGCCGCGATGAAGGAGCGCGTCCAAGAGCTGAAGACGTCCGCGGGCCGCGGCCCGCGCGCGGACAAGGCGGAAGGGGAAAGCGCCGTGCTCGCGAAGATTGCCGAGATGCGGGAACCGGATCGCGCCATGGGCAAGCGGCTCCACGCAATCATCAAAGCCAGCGCGCCCGCCCTCTCGCCGAGGACCTGGTACGGGATGCCCGCGTATGCCAAGGACGGCGAGGTGGTCTGCTTTTTCCAACCCGCGCAGAAGTTCAAGACGAGGTACGCGACGTTCGGCTTCAGCGACGCGGCGAACCTCGACGAGGGCGCCCTGTGGCCAGTCGCCTTCGCGCTGAAGGAGTTGACCCCCACCGAAGAGGCAAGGATCAGCGCGCTCGTGAAAAAAGCGGTGAGCTGAGACCGGGTCCTTGTTGCGTATTAGTCAGCGGAGCACTGACGTACGGCCATGCGGTTAGGCCCCCAACACGGGGTCCAGCGGTTTCTCCGCAAAGTCCTGATATCAATAGCGTTAGGACTACCCGGGATCGGCTTGATCGCGCTCGTCACCCGAACGCCGGAAGGCAATTCGATGGGCTTCCCATTTGCTTGGAGTGCTCCGACTAGCCCATGCTTCGCCCCGAATCCCCTGAATGGATGCGGATTTACCTATAACGTGCCCATGATCGCTCTGGACTACGCTATCTGGGTCGGACTCATCTTCGCGCTCCTGGTCGCTGTCCAACGCCTCCGCAGTCGCGCATCGAAGGTGGCTCCTTCCTAGTGCCCGGTGGCTTCGTACCGCGCAGGACCGACCATCCCGAACCAAGGCATGGCGTCATGTTTTGACGGGCGTGAAGGGTCCCGCGAAGGGAGTGCCACGAGTCCGACGACGGCGGTGCTCCCGGCGGGGAGTGGAATTGTGCGAGCCCTTCCGTCGAGTCTCCGACACCCGAGGCTCTGGGGCGTCTGCGGCAGCCTATCCTCCCGCGAGCGATTCGCGCCTTGCCGCGGTTCTCGAGGCAAGTCTCGTGGGATTCAAACCCAGGCCAAAATCGAAGCCAAGCCGCCGGTGCCTGGATTCCGTATCGGCCCGTGCTCGGGTGCGGTGGCCGCTTCCATCGATCTTGTCGACGCGATCACGAGGTCCTCGGTCATCGCTAAGCGTGCCCATTTGTCGCGACATTCAGCCGGGTGGCCTCCGCACGCCCTCGGACTCGATCCTTTATTGTCACGGCCGATTTCTTGGCCCAATCGTTTATAACGGGATGAGGAAACCCGATACCGTCACGTTCAGCCGAAGGGGATACGACATGTCAGCCGAACAAGCGCCACCGTTCTTGGTCGACGCCGTCCGGGCGTCCGCCTCGAAGATGCAGGGAATGAAAGCGGCTCTCGACGCCCGTGCCAAGGAACTCGATGCCCTCAGGGCGCAGCTCGACTCGGAGCGGCAAGATCTGGAGAAGCGAGCGGGGCGGCTGGAGGCCGAACGTCGAATCATCGAGGGGGAGAGAGAGGAGGTCCGGGCCGCTCGCGCGTCCGTGGACCAAGACCTCTCCACGATCCGAGCTGACCGGGAGAATCTTTCGGCCGAACAGACACGATTCCAGGATGCAGCGAGCGACTTGGCGGCACGCGAGAAGGCTCTGAAGGAGGCCGAAAGCAACGTGAAACGCCTCGATCACGAAATGATCGGAAGGTTGCGGGAGGCCGACGCGAACTTTCTGGCGATCGTGAATCGCGAGGAAGAGCTGGTCAAGCTCCAACAGGACTGGCTGGTTGCGTTTGAGACGCGCGAGCAGGAACTTCGGACGATCACCGAGCAGATGCACGCGCAGCAAGAAGAGTCCGCGGAGCTGCACGGGTCCCTCGCCCACCTCGAGTCGGTCTTCAAAGACGAGACGGACCGGCTTGCGGCAAAGCGGGATGAACTAGCGGCCAAGGAGGAAAGCCTACTCGAGGCGCAGCGGTACCTCGCCACGGTCATCGAGGCGGCGGACGTCGGGGTGTGGGAGGCCGAACGGCCTAGCCCGCCCCCGGCGGACGAACCTCCCGCGCCGATGGAGTCTCCCTCACCGCCCACACCGATTGTCGCCTCGACGGGTCCTGAGCCGGTCGAGGCCGAACATACACCCGAACCCGAAGCGAGACCCGCGATTACGAGAGCCGAGGCGATGGACCGATTGACCCGCGCCATCGAGGCTTGGAAGCGCGCCCGAGATAACGGCAGGAACGTGGGCGAGATGCGCAGCACGCTGAAGCTTGCGAAGGACGCCCTTCAAGCCGGCAAGTACGAAAGCGCCATCCGCCTCGCCACGGAGGTCCTCGATGACCTCCAGGCCGCGGTGATTGCGAGGTAGCCCGGACCGGATCCGAAGGGCGAGCTACATTGTCGAAAATCGCCCTTCAACCACTAGCATGCGAAACGACGTTCTCGGGGTGGTGACCACGAGTTCCCGTCGACGGTCCAGTGCGTTACGGGCCTAATCGGATTCGAACCCAGGTCCAAAGTGTCGGGAAACGGGTGGACTATGGACGGGCATCAGGTAGTCGAGACTCCATGCCTCTCTCTTCGGCCCCTTTTTGGAGTTTCACTGCTTCAGAAGCGATGAGCCTCCGCACGATCGCTGACCGCGATGTGCGATAGAGTCGTGCCAACCGACTCAAGTTTCTCCATGTCGGGGCATCAAGAGTCAGTTGGTGCGCACGTTGACGCTCACTCGCAGCACGTCGTATTCGAC
>VBMB01000137.1 GCA_005878525.1 Methanobacteriota archaeon | reverse complement strand
GGAATCGCATCGAACGTCGTCTTCACGAATCGAAAGTACTTGAGTTTCTGGACCGCGCCATCGGCTCCTTCGAGAAGGACCGCGCGCGACGAGGGGCCCTGGAGGGCGAGCGCCCCGATATCCTCAGAGACGTCCGTCACGTCGACGTCGAGTCCAATCCCCGCGTCTTGGAGCCATTTCAGATTCGGCTCCGCGGAGGTCAACCGGAAAGAACCGTCTCCGAAGTTCCAGAGGGTCCCGTCGTCGACCGTCTTCCCGCGTTCATCGCACCACGGCGTGTAGTAGATCTGCCCCTTCGCGAGTTTCGACGCATCGCGCGTGACGACCTTGTTGACGAGGTGGAGGGCGTCCTTCCCGCTGATGAGGTACTTGTAGAGCGGGGAGACGTCAAGCAGCCCCGCGGAATGTCGGATCGCGTAGTACTCCATCTCCGGGACGAGGGAATAGGAGGAAGCTGCGAGATACCCGGACCATCCTCGCCACTCCCAGCTCTCGCAGAGGGCGGACGTGCGGGAATGAAACGGTGAGCCGCGGCGCACGATTGCCTCCTCGCGGCGGGACCGCGGGAAAGGAATTTAACCCTATGGAGATGCAGGGAGTTCTGATCGAACGGAGCGCAATCCAAGTCCGCCCCTTCTCACCCAGTCTCGCGCCGACACGGATTGGTTGCCGACCCGACCGCGCCTTTCTCGCCTCACCATCGATCGCCCGGAAGGGTAAAACGGGCCACCTATATCATACCGTGATAGATAATAGCCGGTATGTGGATGGTTTAAGATATGCGAATATAGTTCAATAAGTATAGTCAGTACAGATACTTATATCATGAATCACCGAAAATGATTATCCTGCAGCTATCCCTCAAATCGATGCCATTATACCCTCGGAATCCGTTCGCTCGTCCGCTCAAGAGAGGAAGAAAAATGATGCAATTATATGGAGCCGGGTTTGTGCGCGATCGGTCTTTGTCCAACGATGGCGGAGAGATTGCTCGGTACCTGAAGTGGGAGTACGGCGAAGGGACCGGCTTGGGCGTCCTGAACGGTTGGACCGCCCAACGTAGGTCTCCTCCGCGGAAAGGTCGATTCGGTTTCGTCGATCGGTTTGCACGACTCCCGGCAGCGATTGGGGCCCGGGTGGCCGCCAGGCAAATCGATGGCTGGGGGAGCGAGTTGGCCCTGCTGGCGCAGTGGAAACGAGGGGAACTCAGCCCGTTGGAGCTGGTCAATCGACTCGAAGCGTTGCAGCGGAGGACGGGGATTCAAGCGCCGAGTCTGAGCCCGTGATCCCGCAGGCGGGCCGCGGGGAACTGATTTAACCCTTCCCCGGTTAACCCTCGCGGGTCGGCGCGGCATCTGGCTGCACGCGACGTCCCGGGTGGTCCATCCTGTGGCCGTTCGGTACCAGGCAATCGTAATCGGTGGAGGGCACAACGGCCTGACGGCCGCCGCCTACCTGGCCCGCGCGGGGAAACGGGTGCTTGTCTTGGAACGGCGACATGTCCTCGGGGGCGCGGCGGTCACCGAAGAAGTGTTCCCCGGGTTCAAATTCACCGTCTGCTCCTACGTATGCAGCCTCCTCCGTCCCCAGGTGATCCGCGACCTCGACCTCCCGTCCCGCGGATTCGAGGTGATCCCGCAGGAATCGAGCTTCACCCCTTTGCCGGACGGACGGTACCTGTACCACCGCGGAGACGAGGAAGACGCGTTCCAAGCCATCGCGAAATTCTCTCGGCGCGACGCGGAGGCGTACCCGCGGTTCGGCCGGCTCATGGCGCGCCTCGCGAAGTTCATCGCGCCGACGCTCACGATGACGCCGCCCGACGTCGGATCCCTCAATCCGGCGGAACTCCGGAAGCTGTTCGCCCTGAACAAGCAGGTGAAGACGCTGACGGAGGACGAACTCTACACCTTCGCGCGGCTGATGACGATGAGCGCCGCGGACTACCTGGACGAATGGTTCGAGACGGATGCCTTGAAGGCGGGCCTCTGCTCGAGCGGGATCATCGGGACGCTCCTCGGTCCGCGCTCCCCCGGGACGGCGTACGTGCTCATGCACCACTACATGGGCGAGATCGACGGCGCGTATCGGTCCTGGGGGTACGTCCGCGGGGGCATGGGCATGGTGAGCGAGTCCATCGCGAGCGCCGCCCGATCCTACGGAGCCGAGATCCGGCTGAATGCGGAGGTCCACCACATCCTGGTGAAGGACGGCCGGGCGATCGGCGTGGAACTGGCGAGCGGAGAACGCATCGAGGCCAAGGTGATTGCTTCCGGCGCCGACCCGAAGCGGACGTTCCTGAAATTCCTCGAGCGGTCCGATCTCCCCGCCGATTTCGTCCGCGGCATCGAGAACTTCAAGATCGAGGGATCCTCGGGCAAAGCGAACTTCGCTCTGAAAGAGGCCCCGAGCTTCTCGGCCCTTCCCGGGAACGGGCCGCAGCTCCAAGGGGCGATCTCCATCGGCCCGACCGTCGACTACATCGAGAAGGCGTACGACGACGCGAAGTACGGCGACTTTTCCCATCGTCCGTTCATCGACATGTGCATCCCCTCGACCTTGGACCCGACCCTCGCCCCTCCGGGCAAGCACATCATGTCGTGCTTCATCCAGTACGCGCCGTACACGTTGCGAAACGGCAACTGGCCAGACCGGCGGGAGGCGTTCGCGGAGACCGTCATCGACACGATCGAGGAGTACGTCCCGAAGCTCCGAGACATCATCCTCCACCAACAGGTGCTCAGCCCGTGGGACCTGGAGCAGATGATCGGCCTCACCGGCGGGAACATTTTCCACGGAGAGCTCACGCCGGACCAGTTGTTCTTCCTTCGCCCCGTCCCCGGTTGGGCCCAATACCGCACGCCGATCAAGGGGCTCTACCTGTGCGGCTCTGGGGCCCATCCGGGAGGCGGCGTGATGGGGGCCCCGGGTCTCAACGCCGCCCGGGAAATTCTGAAGGATTGGGCCCTGCGTCGGGTGTGAGCCGTGGCCGAGGCGTACGATGTCGTAATCGTGGGCGGCGGCCACAACGGCCTCGTGGCGGCGACATACCTCGCGCGCGCACGACGCCGTGTCCTCGTCCTCGAGAGACGAGCTGCGGTGGGCGGTCCCATGACCACGGAGGAGATCGCCCCTGGTTTCCGCGGGCCCACGGGCGCCTCGGTGTGCGGACGCCTGCGTCCGGAAGTCGTCGAGGATTTGCATCTCGAAGCGCGCGGCGTGCAATTCATCCAACCCGATCCCGAAGTCGTTGCGCTCGGGGAGGACCGGGCCCTCCGCATCTGGCGGGACGTCCGAAAGACCCAGGAGGGGCTCGGTTCGTTCTCGGCGAAGGATGCCGAGGCGTACCCGCGCATGGTCGAATTCCTGCGACAGTTCGCCGCGGCGCTGGACCCGGTCCTCGCGATGACGCCGCCGAGCCTCCCGACGCCGAGCCTCTGGGAGCAGATGTCGCTCTTGCGCCGTGCGCTTCCACTGCGACGCCTCGGCAAGCCGATGATGCAACAAATGCTCCGCCTCCCCCCCATGTCGATCCGGGATTTCTTGAACGAGTGGTTCGAGACGGAGCTGCTGAAGGCGAGCCTCGCGGTCGATGGTCTCCTCGGCACCTTCGAAGGACCATTCTCGCCGGGGACCGCATTCGGGCTCGTCCCGCGGTTCCGGCCTGACGTCCATGGCACCGCCTCGGCGTTCGTGCGGGGCGGTATGGGCGTCCTCGCCGACGCCTTCGCCCAGGCGGCGCGGGACGCCGGCGTGACGATCCGAACGGGGGCGGAGGTGACGCGAATCGTGAGCGCCGACGGACGGGTCACCGGGGTCGAGGTGAGTGGCGGTGAGACGATCGCCTCCCGCGTGGTGGCGTCGAACGCCGACCCGAAGCGGACCTTCCTCCATCTCGTCGAGCCCGAGGAACTGGGCCCCGAGTTCCTCAATCATGTCCGGAACTTCGAGATGAACGGGGTCGTCGCGAACGTGAATTTCGCCCTCGACGGCGCCCCGAAGTTGACGCTCGCAGGCGACGGCGTGCCACCCCATTTCCGGGTGTGCCCCTCGCTCGAATACATCGAGCGGGCGTACGACGACGCGAAGTACGGCAGGGCATCGGCCGACCCCTTCCTCGATGTGACCGTACCGACCGTCGTGGATCCGGACCTCGCCCCTCCGGGGAAGCACGTGATGTCGGCCCTCATCCAATACGCCCCGTACGCGCTGCGACGCGGAACGTGGGAAACCGACAGGGACAAACTCGGCGAGCGCGTGACGGCCATCCTGGAGGGGCACATGCCCGGTCTGGAACGACTGATCCTCCACCGCCAGGTCCTAACGCCGGTCGACCTGGAAGAGCGGTTCGGCCTGACGGAGGGCCACATCTACCACGGGGAGATGACGCTGGACCAGTTGCTCGTCCTCCGTCCGGTCCCAGGTTGGTCCCGCTACCGAACTCCGGTCGAGGGTCTGTACCTCTGCGGATCCGGCTCTCACCCGGGTGGGGGAATCACGGGCGCTCCGGGCTACAACGCCGCACGAGAGATCTTGAAAGACTGGCCACGGTTTTCCGCTTGAACGCCGCGCAGAGATTCGCCGTCGGACGGAGCAGGGCAATCATTGAAGTGCGACGGACGGTTCGAAGGCGGCCGATGGGCGACCTGCTTCAGCCCGGCACCCGAGCGCCCGATTTCGAGGGGACGAACCAGGACGGCGTCCCAATCCGCCTCCGGGATTTCCAGGGCAAGCCGGTCGTCCTGTTCTTCTATCCGGAAGACGACACGGCGGGATGCACGCGAGAAGCGTGTGCCTTCCGCGACGACACCGCGGCCTTCCGGGCGGCCGGAGCGGTCGTCTTGGGCATCAGCGTTCAAGACGAGACGTCGCACCGCGCGTTCCGCGAGAAGTACCACTTGACTTTCGATCTGGTGGCGGACCCCGACAAACGCATCACGCGGGCGTACAACGCGTTGGGGTTCCTCGGCGTGGCCAAGCGCGTGACCTACATCATCGGCCCGGACGGGACCATCTTGTCGGCATACCGCACCGTCGACCCGAAGAGCCACAGCCAAGAAGCCCTACGAATCCTTTCCGAGGTGCGGCAACGATGATCGCTTCCAAGGTGAAACTCCCGAACGTCGTCATTCCAAGGAACATCCGCCTACATTACGAGCGATTCCTCGATCACTTCAAGGGCTTCGAGACCGTCGACGCGGTCCGCGGGATTTTCGGACCGAGGACGAAGTCCGTCCTCCGCGCGCTCAAGGTCGAGTTCTTCTCTTCGAAATGGGGGTACATGGGCGTCAGCGACGAGGACGGCCACCTCGTGGTCTCGACGCACTACCTGCGGACGGGAAAGCGGCGGGACATCTATCTCGACGTCGTGCACGAGCTCGTCCACGTCCGCCAGTTCTGGGAAGGGAAGGAGCTCTTCCCGGACGGCTTCAATTACCCCGATGCGCCCACCGAGATCGAGGCGTACAAGGTCTGCATCGCGGAAGGGCGGCGGCTCGGGATGACGGACCGGGAGCTGTTCAAGTACCTGAAAGTCGAGTGGATGGACCAGGGCGAGTTGCGCCGGCTCGCCCGGAACGTTGGAGTGAAGGCCCCGCCGAAGCCGCGTGGCCGCCGAAAACGGTAGGCCTCTTTCCGGATCCGCTGGTTCTCGGCGATGGATTGAAGGCCCTCTTGCCAGCAGGCTCGGACCCTCGAAGTTATAGTTGTTTGACTATAACTGGTGAGACTACTCGAAGGCGGTCAGCTGGGGCTGCCGCGTCTTCGGCCGCTGCAGCTTCGTGACCCGCACCCCGATGAGGCGGAACCGATGATTGCCTTCGGCGAACTCTTTTGCGAGCTCCACGCACACATCCGCGAGGACCTTCTCATCGAGAACGTGGGAAGCGAGAGTCCGCTCCCGCAGATGGGTCTGGAATCCCTCGAACCGAATCTTGATGCCGACCGTGCGGAACGTCGCTCCCTGGGCCCGAGCTCGGAGGAAGACGTTGTGGGCCACATCCCGAATCGTCGATTCGATCCGGGGCCAGTCCGAGACGTCCTTGTCGAACGTCCGTTCGACGCTGATCGACTTCGGATCAGGCCGCTCCTCGACGGGCAGTTCCTCGATGCCGCGAGCGATGGCCCACAACCAGACCGAATTCTTGCCCATGAGCTTCTTCAGCTCGGCGCCGGGGAACCGGGCCAATTCTCCGATCGTCCGGACCCCGACCCGTTCGAGGATCGCCGCGGTTTTCGCACCGACCCCGCTGATCCGGGTGACGGGCAGCGGGTCCAGAAAGGCGTTGACCTCCTCGGGTGGGACGACCTTGAGGCCATCCGGTTTCGCCAGATCCGAGGCCATCTTCGCCACGGACTTGTTGGGCCCAACGCCGATCGTGCAGGCAAGCCTCTCCCGCTCCTTGACGGCGGCCTTCACGCGGAGGGCGTAGTCCCCCGCGTCATCGAACCCCTTGACCTTGGACGTGACGTCGAGGAAGGCCTCGTCGATGCTCACGTGCTCGAGGATGTCCGCGTGCAATCGCAGGACATCGATGACGCTCTCCGAGGCGGCGGCATACAAGTCGTAGTTCGGTCGGAGGTAGGTCGCCTGCGGTAGCTTGTGCCAGGCCATGCTGATCGGCATCCCGCTCCGGACGTCGAGCTGCCGGGCCTCGTAGCTCGCCGCCATGACGACGCCGCGCCCTCGGCCCCCCTTCGGATCCGCGCCGACGATGACCGGCTTCCCGACGAGGTCCGGATTTTCCCGTCGCTCCACGCTCACGTAGAAGGCGTCCATGTCCACGTGGAAGATGACGCGGGCCACGGATCGGGATGGACGTCGTTCATCATTAGGTTGGTTTCGGTCACGTCCGTCCGCGTGGATTTCACTGGACGCAGAACTCGTTGCCCTCGGGATCCTGCATGACGACCCAGTACTCCCCGGGTTCCGCCTTGGACCGGGGAGGCAGGTCCCACGCCTTTTGCTCGACCGCCCCCAGATCCAAGAGTCGGCCCACCTCGCGGTTGACCTGGGCCTTCCGGTCCGACAGGGGGACAGTCACTCCGCCGCTGACGTTCAGATCCAGGTGGATCCGATTCTTCCCCGGCTTCGGCGTGTCCAACTGTTGGAAGTAGATCCTCGGTCCCTTTCCCTCGGGATCGACAATCGCACTCGCGGAGTTCCACTCCTCCGCGGGCACCCCCCATGCCTTGAGCGCCGCCTGCCACGACGAAAACCCCGCGGGCGGGTCCTGCAGCTTGTAATGGAGCGCTTCGGCCCAGAACTTCGCCAAGCGATCCGGATCGGCGGAGTCGAACACGACTTGAGTCTTGGTTGCCATGATCGTTTCCCAGTTCGTCCTCATCGTCCGATGGCGTATCTACGTGACGGCGGGAGGTCGGCGAATCGAGCCGGTGACTCGCTCAGCCGAAATCCGCCAGACCCTTCTGGCCTCCCGCACCAGCCTTCGTCGCGGGGAACGGGTATTCCATCATCCCCGCGAGGCGCCGGAACTCGTTCACGCTCCCCGGCCCGAAGCCCGCGTAGTGGTTGTTGAAGAAGACGAGGGCGCCCTTGACCGAATCGGACGACTCCTCGAGCTCCTTGTACCAGGTGCGCATCTCCGCGGACTTGTCTTTCTGGACCTCCTTGAATTCCGTGATTTCGCGATCTCCCACCATCCGCAGGTAGACTTGGTCCGAAGTCACGTGGGTCGGCGTTCGCAGGTACTGGTTCTCCGACCACACCATCGTGACGTTCCGGTCGCGGAGGAGCTTGAAGACGTCGTCACGGAACCATGACTTGTGTCGGAATTCGATGGCGTGCGGGTACTTGTCCACCTCGAGCGCGCGAAGGAACTCTTGCATGACAACCCAGTGGGAGTCGAACTTGATGGACGGCGGAAGTTGCGCGACGAGCGGCCCACACTTTTCTCGCAGCTCCTTGGCGGATGCGTAGAACCATCCCAGGTTTTCCGCCACGCCTTTCAGCTTCTTCTCATGGGTAATCCGCTTCGGCATCTTCATCGCGAACAGAAATCCCGGGGGCGTGGACTTGTGCCATCCCTTCGTCATCGCGGGCCCCGGGTTGCGATAGAACGAGGAATCGACTTCGACACAGTCGAAGACGTTCGAGTAGAGCTTCAGGTAATCGGACTTCGGCGTGTCCGGCGGATAGAAGCCGCCGAGCCAGTCGTCGTATCCCCAGCCGCTGCAGCCGACTCGCAACTTGTCCTTTAGTGTCATCCGAGGGTCGCAATGAGGATAACCGCGCAAGAATGAATAATTGGCGCTTCGCTATAGCCGGTAAGTAACTTGAAGTGGTCCTCGATGAACGGCTTCTCAAGGTATTTGGTTTTTGGTTTTTGAAGGTCGGCTGGTAGTCTCAGCTGCCCCGGCAGGGTTATCCTGAGCCGAATGGCACTGGTAGAGGACGCAGTCCAATTCATGGGACCTATGAATAGTCATCACCTCCGATGGGGGTACTGATGTTGAAGCGTGAGGGGGATCGGATTCGAAGGCAGTATCGTCGGTCGCGAAGTCCCCAATTTCTCCTCGGTGCCGCCGCCCTTGCTACTGTCGCGGTACGCACCCTCGCCGGTTGGGTGTGGGCGATGCAGGGGATATGTAGCCTTGGCGGTGGCTCTCTTGGCGGTGGATTTCGGCGTTTTTGCCTGGCTAGCTTGGAGAGGCAGTTAGCCTCAAGCCAAGGAGAGATAACAAGTAGACGACCATGTTGCGACCGCGCGCAGCCTGTTTCAACCCTTTGCCATGTGATTATCGTCGTGAGGTTTGTTGGCTACTGGATAACTTTCATTTCTGCCCGACGAACGGCGGGCACTTTCCTCCATTTCATCCCACGAGGAACGTGGGCCCACCTGTGTTCGGCGGGAGGGAAGCCTAGCCGGCCTTCTTTCGCTGAACCAACTCAATCCAAATCCCGTCCGGGTCTTTGACGAAGGCCTCCCGCCAGCCTAGGCTTCCCCCGATGGTTCCCGGTCGTATCATGACTTGGACACCTTCATCCTCCAATCTTTTCACCGCGTCTTGAAGGTTCTCGACTTCGAAGCCCAGATGGTCCAGTTCTTCGCCGTTCGTGTAAGCGGTCCCAAACTGGCTGCCTTCCTCGTACCAGTTCAGTTCTAAGAGCTGGGACGAATTCGGACTTCGCACCGTTACAGCTTTGCCGCGCGTCGGCTCGAAGCTCTCAAGCGGGTCAACGACCTCCATGCCCAGAATTTCGGTGTAGAACCGCAAGGAGCGCTCGATATCTCGAACCCGCAACCCCGTATACACGAAACGGAACTCCATGCGACGGAAAGTCTTGAACACCAGTAAGTAACCTGCGTATGACGGGGGCGGCAAGGCGGGCCCCCTTTCGTTTGCGGTTTCCCGTCGTTACCAAGCCTGAGGGTTGGCGAGTAATGAATAAATAGCGGCTGGCTTCGTGGACTGGGTTCCCAGGTAGTGGGGCCCCGTGGACCTGATTCTCGGCCTGCTGATCATCTTCGTCACCGCGCGGGCCGCCGGGGAGGTGATGGAGAAACTCCACCAGTCGCCGATGATCGGCGAGGTGTTCGCGGGAATCCTTGTCGGGCCGATGGTCCTCGGCCTCATCAATCCGGATCCGACGACCTCGTTCGGGGAGTCGTTGAACGTGGTCGCCAATCTCGGCGTCTTCATCCTCGTGCTCCTCGCGGGAATCGAACTCGGCCGCGAGGGCCTGCGGAAGGCATTCAAGGAACGGAGCATGGTCGTCGCCTTCGTCGAGTTCTTCCTCCCGTTCTCCCTGGGCTACAGCCTGGCCGCGGCCCTGGGCATGACGTTTGCGCAGTCCCTGTTCCTCGGCACCGCGATGGCAGTCACGGCGCTCCCGGTGAGCGTCCGCATCCTCCTCGACTTGAACCTCTTGAACTCGCGGCTGGGACGGGCCATCGTTTCCGTCGCCCTGGTGAACGATCTCGTTGCCTTCGCGATGCTGGGCCTCGTGGTCCAGTTCACGTCCCTCGGAGCATCGACGCCGGAGGGGGTCACGATTGGTCTCGTCGCACTGAACAATGTCCTGTTCGTTGGACTCGTTTTCTGCGTGGCGACAGTCCTGAAGCTGACGACCCGGCTTGGGCGGAACTCCGAATCGTACATGCAGACGTTTGTCTCAAAACTCCGCGGACAGGAAGCGTCGTTCGCCTTGTGCATCTCGACGGCCCTCGGGCTTGGCGCGGCCGCCGAACTGCTGGGGATCCATTTCGCCGTGGGAGCCTTCTACGGCGGCCTCTTGATGACCCCGCAGCTCCTGGGACAGGTTCAGTTCAACCGGGTCCGCAACGCGGTGTCCTCGGTGACGTTCGGACTGTTTGCACCCGTGTTCTTCGCGTATGTCGGATTGAAGTTCTCCGTCACGTTCACCGCATGGCCGTTGATCCTAGGGATCACCGCGATCGCCTTCATCGGAAAGTTGATAGGGGGACTCATGGGCGGATTCGTCGCCGGATTCCGGGGCGCACCGCTCCTCGCCCTCGGGGTCGGCCTGAACGCGAGAGGAATGATGGAACTCTTGCTCGCGCAGGTCGGCCTTGCCACCGGAATCATTGACACGAATCTCTACTCCGCGCTCGTCATCATGACGCTCACAACGACCCTGTCCACGCCGCCGATCCTGAAGCGCCTGCTCCGCCGCTTCACCGTCGCCGACGTGCTCCCGCGGATGCCCGGTCCCATCGCGGTCGGCGGGCTCGAATCCACAACCCGGATCCCCAGCGATGAAACCGCCCGATAGTGCTCGGGAGTGTTCATAACGTTGATTAACCGCGTCACTGTCATCCCGCCCTTCCAGGCGATCGAACCGGGGCCCGGTGGATCGAGCGCTGGAGGACATGCGGATGAACCGACTTGCGGTCATCGGTCTCGGGTTGACGGTGGCGGGAATCCTCCTCGTGATCGGCTTCTGGCCCCTGTTTTCGGTCAGCGGTGCGGATCTCCTCGCATCAAGAAGCGGGAACCAGTACACCGGATACACGCAGGGTTCTCAAATCACAGTCCATGAGAAGGTCCTCGACGTGTCTTTCACGAATTTCTTCGGAAACCCGACCACGACGCTCGAGATTGAAGATGGAAATCCGAACGACGCCACCGTGATCTACGTTCGCGGAGACGCACGGAACGTCGTCTCGCCGGGAGACGTCATCTTCGCCTCGGCCACGCTTCAACTCATTGCAGGCTTCTATTACTGGGAAGTCGCGTCGCCGGGGAACATCCACCTGTCCTGGCCGATCGATGCGCTGTTCTATGGAATCGCGGCCGCCGGAGTGGTGGTCCTCGCGGTCGCCGCGTTCCGAAAGCCGTGAGCATACCGGAAGGCTGAAATCGACTTGCGGGCATCGGCACACGCGATGTCCGAGCTGGGTGATGTCGGGGCGCGCCGGATCGAATGGGCTCGGGACCATATGCCCGTCCTCGCCGCAATCCGGGACGAGCTCAAACGGAAGAAAACCCTCCGAGGGCTCCGGATCGGGATGGCACTCCACGTCGAGGCAAAGACCGGCGTCCTCGCATTGTCGTTGCGGGAGGCGGGCGCAACGATCCGCCTCGCGTCGTGTAATCCGTTGTCCACGGACGACAGCGTGGCGACGGCCCTCGCGGAGACGTACGGGCTCGAGGTGTACGCGAAGAAGTGGGAGACCAACGAGGAGTACTATGCGAACCTCCACAAGATCCTCGACCTGAAGCCGGACCTCGTCATCGACGACGGTGCCGACCTTGTCAACCTCCTGCACACGAAGCGACGGGAACTCCTGGAAAGTGTCCGAGGAGGCAACGAGGAGACGACGACGGGCATCATCCGACTGCGGGCGATGGAACGGGATGGCGCGCTCCGGTTTCCCGTCATCGACGTGAACGACGCCCAGATGAAGCACCTGTTCGACAACCGCTACGGGACGGGCCAAAGCACGTTCGACGGGCTGATGAACGCGACGAACCTGCTCATCGCAGGCAAGACGTTCGTCGTCGCGGGCTACGGATGGACGGGACGGGGAATCGCGATGCGGGCTCGTGGGATGGGCGCTCGGGTCGTCGTCACCGAGGTCGATTCGGTGAAAGCAATCGAAGCTTCCATGGACGGATTCGAGGTCCTCCCCATGCGCAGCGCCGTCCGAGAGGCGGACTTCATCGTCTCCGCGACGGGTTGCAAGGACATCGTGACCGCCGCGCACTTCCCGGCGATGAAGGACGGCGTCGTCCTCGCGAACGCGGGCCATTTCGACAACGAAATCTCGAAAGGCGATCTGGAGAAAGCTGCGAAGAGTAAGCGGCGAGTCCGCGAGTTCGTCGACGAATACACATTCCCAGGAGGCAAGCGGGCCAACCTCGTCGCCGAGGGCCGCCTCGTGAACATCACAGCGGGCCAAGGCCATCCGGTCGAAATCATGGATATGAGCTTCGCAATCCAAGCGGTGTCCGCTGGCTATCTCGCGCAGAACGCCTCCCGAATGCAACCTCGGGTTTATTCCGTCCCCCCGGCACTCGACTTGAAAGTCGCGCGCTTGAAGCTCCGGAGCATGGGGGTCCGAATCGATCATTTGACGAAAGCACAGCGTGCCTACCTCGAGTCCTGGCAAGAAGGGACGTGAACATTCGGCTGGGCCCGAGGATGGTTAATCATGACAGCCAAGAGGGCCGTCCTTTCCGATTTCGACGGGACGATCACTCGAGTGGACGTGGGGGAAGCCATCCTCGAAGAGTTCGCGCCATCCCAGTGGCGGGAGATTGAAGAACTATACCGCGCACGGAAAATCGGAACCCGAGAGTCCATGGCCCTTCAACTCGCGTTGGTCCGAGCGGACCGAGAAGAGTTGTTGCAGTTCGTCGACCGTATTGCCGTAATCGACGAGACGTTCCGCGAGTTCGTCGAATTCTGTCAGGCGCAGGGGCTGGTCCTCGAAATCGTCAGCGAAGGCCTCGACTTCTATGTGCAGTATCTGCTCCAGAAATGGGATCTCCAGGTCCCTGTCCGGACGAACCACGCGATTTTCGAAGAGGGTCGGGTGCGCACGGATTACCCATGGGCGGACGCAACATGCAAGTTGTGCGGCACATGCAAGTTGTTACGCCTCTTTGAGCTTCGGACCGCGGGCTACCGAACCGCGTACGTTGGAAATGGACATTCCGACCTTTGCCCCGCGATCGAAGCGGATCTCGTCTTCGCAAAATCCAATCTCGCAGACCTGTGTCGGACGGAACAAATCGATTTCATCCCGTTCGATCGTTTCTCCGACGTTCAGAGAGGATTGGGTGCGTGGGCGTGAGGAACTTTCTCGGCGCATTCGGGCACGTCGCCATGGACTACATCGTGTCCCTCCGCCGCCTGCCGACGCCAAACACCTCGATCGAGATCCTCGACCGGGATCGCTACTTCGGCGGGACCGCCGGAAACCTCGCACGGGCGGCCGCGCGTCTGGGCGTGAAGGTCTCACTGGCGTCGTTCGTCGGGGCCGACTTTCCCGCGGACTATCGAGCCGCTTTGAAGAAGGATGCCGTCGATACGACGGACCTCCGCACGGTTCGCAACGCAAACACGCCCACCGCCTGGGTGTTCTCGGACCCGAAGGGGAACCAGATGGCGATCGTCGACCAGGGGCCGATGAAGGATGGCGGGCGCCTGCCTCTCTTGCGGCACAGCGTCCAAGACGTCGACCTCGTTCACATCGGGACCGGACGACCGGAGTACTACCTGCGCGTCGCGAGACTCGCGTCCTCTCTCGGAAAGACGATCGCATTCGATCCGTCGCAGGAAATCCACTACGTGTACACGCCTCGGCTCTTCCGCGAGCTGCTCCGTCGGTCGACCTACTTATTCGGTAATGAGGCGGAAATCGTCCGGGCAAAGCGGCTGGCACGGGTCACGTCCACCGAAGGGTTGCTCGAGGCCGCGGAAGTGGTCGTGGCCACGCTCGGATCCCGGGGAAGCGCCGTGTACTCCCACGACGGTCGAATTCGGATCCCCCGGGTTCGTCCCCGCGAAGTGGCCGACGTGACCGGGGCGGGCGACGCGTATCGCGCGGGCTTTTACGCAGGCCTGGCTCGTGGGCTCGACCTGCGTCGATGCGCGATTCTCGGGTCCGCGGTCGCAAGTTTCGTCGTGGAAAAGAAGGGGACGCAGTCCAACCTCCCGACGTGGTCCCAAGTTCTCTCCCGAGCGCGGCGACACGCCACGTTCTGACCCTGCGGGGAATTCATTCTGCCGCTTCGCAACCGCGTCCGGCAACCGAAGCGACCGCCAGCGATCTCGCGGAACGAACGCTTGAAATACAAGTTGCGATAGGGTTATATTGCGACAGTAGTTTCTCGGCGCGGTGACCTAGGGATGGCCATCGGGTTCGTGCTCATTAGCACCGCTCCTGCGAAGGAGCACGAAGTGTACAACGAGCTCCTCAAGGTGAAGGAAATCGTGGAGCTCCACCCCTTGTTCGGAGAATACGACCTAATCGCGAAAATCGAGGCCGAAGATTTCAACGTCCTCGGTCAGGTCGTGGTCGACAAGATCCGATCGATCCCAGGAGTCATCGACACGAAGACCCTGACCGGCATCAAGTTCTGAGGGATCACATGAGCGCCTTTTCCGCGTTTGACTGGTTGACGTTTCTGACCATCCTCCTCCTGACCTTCAGTCTCTTCCTGGTCATCACCGGAGCCTTCACCGCGTACTTCGGAAGCGGGAAGAGCCGGAAGATCGGGGTTGGACTGCTCGTGGGGGGCTTGGTCGTCGGGGCGTTGTGGGCGTGGTACGCGGGTCCATTTAGCTCGAGCGTAAACCTGGTCAACATCATCGTCGAGTCGATTGGCGTGATCCTCGCGGCCGTCATCGGAGCCGCCGCGGCGATTGGGCTCTTCCTCTTGGCAATCATGAAGAGCTAGACTATTCGCCGCGCTCCGTCGCGGAAGTCGAAAGCCTTTATCCCAGGAACCCACCTTGTCGTAGACGATGCCCGTCGATGTCCTCATCGTCCTCGGTTCCAAGACGGACGCGGAGGTCGGAAAACAGGCGAGTTCGTTCTTGGACCAGTTCGGCGTCGGATACGAGATGGTGGTCGCCTCCGCGCATCGCACGCCCGACCTCCTTCGCGATCTGATCCGAAACACGACCGCGAAAGTCTTCATCGCGATCGCCGGCCTTTCCGCCGCGCTTCCCGGCACGATTGCAGCCCACACGACGAAACCAGTGATCGGAGTGCCGGTGAGCGGCAAGCTGAACCTGGATGCCGTTCTCAGCGTCTCGCAAATGCCGCCCGGAGTACCTGTGGCCGCCGTCGGCCTCGACCGAGGGGAGAACGCGGCGATCCTCGCGGTGGAGATCTTGGCGTTGCGGGACGAGCGGCTGGTCGACAAGCTCAAGGAGCACCGCGAGGCGTTGAAGAAATGGGTGCTCGAGGACTCCCGGACGCTGGGCGAATGATGTTCGACGCGACCGCTTTCATCGCCGAACAGACCGAGGCCATCCGCAAGTCCGTGCCGGGCAAGGCGATCATCGCCTGTTCGGGTGGGGTCGACAGCACCGCGGCGGCGGTCCTCGCGAGTCGCGCCCTCGGAGATCGCCTTCTCGCGGTCTACATCGACACCGGGCTCATGCGGAAAGGAGAGACCGAGGACGTCGCGCAGACGTTGAAGGAACTCAGCGTGCGGCACCGGATCGTCCACGCCGCGGACGAATTCTTCCCGGCCTTGCGGGGCATCGTCGACCCGGAGAAGAAACGGTCCGTCATCGGTCGCAAGTTCATCGAGCTTTTCGAGCGAGAGGCGAAGACCTTCGGGGCCGACCACCTGGTCCAGGGGACGATCGCCCCGGACTGGATCGAGAGCGGGGGCCAGCTCCGGGATCGGATCAAGACCCACCACAATGTCGGCGGGCTCCCGGAGAACATGAAGTTGAAGCTCGTCGAACCGCTGCGCGACCTCTACAAGGACGAGGTCCGGGCAGTCGCCCGGGCGCTCGGGGTGAGGGTCTCGGAGCGCCAGCCGTTTCCCGGGCCAGGACTCGCGGTCCGGGTGGTCGGAGAAGTGACGCCGGATCGGGTGGCCCTCGTCCGAGGCGCGTCCGCCATCGTCGAGGAAGAGATCCAGGCCGCGGCCGGCCGCGGCCTCATGCCCCTTCCGTGGCAATACTTCGCCGTCCTCCTGCCGGTGCAGACGGTCGGCGTTCACGGGGATCTTCGCGTGTACGGTCAGACGGTCGCGGTCCGTGCGGTCGACTCGATCGACGGCATGACTGCGGTGTACTCGAAAATCCCCCATGAGGTCCTCGACCGCATCTCGATCCGGATCACGAACGAGGTCGGGGGAATCAACCGCGTCGTGTATGACGTGTCGAACAAGCCCCCCGCGACGGTCGAGTGGGAGTAGCCCGCTACCTCAGGGAAATCTTTTTCTCATCGGGCCGCTACGGGAGTACCATGCGCGTCTACGTCGTCGACAACGGGGGCCAGTGGACGCACCGCGAGTGGCGGGTCCTGAAGTACCTCGGCGCCGAGACGAAGATTGTCGCGAACGACACGCAGGTTTCGGAGCTGGACGGCCTGGACGGGCTCGTGCTGTCCGGCGGCGCCCCCCGGGTCGGGGTGGATCCGGGAAAGATGGGCCGGAACGGGGAGTACCTGGACTCGTTCGACGCCCCCATCCTGGGAATCTGCGCGGGACACCAGTTCATGGCGAAGCACCTCGGGGGCGACGCAGCCCCGGCCAAGGTTCCGGAGTTCGGCAAGTCCATCGTGGAGGTCCACCAACCCGACGTCCTCTTCGAAGGTCTCCCGAATCGGTTCGAGGTGTGGGAGTCCCATAATGACGAGGTCACCCAGCTCCCGCGGGACTTCATAGCCCTCGCAAGCTCCGAGAACTGCGACATCCAGGCGATGCGACACCGCGACCGGCCCCTCTTTGGCCTTCAATTCCATCCAGAGGTCGAGCACACTCAGTTCGGGGCCGACATCTTCCGAAACTTCCTGAAGCTCTGCGAGAGTTCGAAGTGAGGCCCCGTGACGGGCCAGGGTTCCCGCTCCGAAGTCCTGAAAGAAGCGCTCCGCGCCCGCCATGACCAACCGTTCGAGAAGGCCCTGGGTCGCGCGATCCGCCATCTTGGCGGGCGGTACTCGGAGTACCTCGCCCTGATCACGACGGTCCGCGAATATGCCCGCGCCCACGACTTGGACTTGCGACAGGCGGCCCGGGCGCTCGCGAATCAGCCGTAGACGCTCGGGTTCACAACGAATTCAGGCCGGCGACCGGCGAGGACCGTGAGCACTTGCTCCGCGATGATCGATCCCGCCCTCGCCTGGGCCTCGCGGGTCGAGGCACCGAGGTGCGGCGTGAACACCACATTGGGTGCGGTGAGGAGCGGACTCCCGACCGGCGGCTCGGTGTCGAACACATCGACCGCGGCTCCCGATAGCTTCCCGGACCGCAACGCATCGGCGAGCGCCGCTTCCTGCACGATCTCCCCACGGGCGCAGTTCACGAGGATGGCCCCTCGTTTCATCCGGGCGAACTCGGCCGCCGCAACCATCCCTTTCGTCTCGGGGGTCAGAGCGGCGTGGACGCTGACGACATCCGCCTCCCGGAAGACGGCTTCCTTCTCGACAAGACGGATCCCGAGGGTCTCTGCGACCGCCGCGGGGAGATACGGATCGTATGCAATCACGCGCATCCCGAACGCCTGCGCGCGCTTTGCAACCTCGGCGCCGATCCGCCCCGATCCCACGAGGCCAAGGGTCTTCTCAAACAGTTCACGGCCTTCGAGTTTCTTCTTCTCCCACCGCCCTTCCTTGACGGATCGATCCGCCTCCGGAAGGTGCCGGAAGAGGGAGATCATGTGGCCGACCGCGAGTTCCGCGACGCTGATCGTGCTCGCGGTCGGGGCGTTCACGACCGCGATCTTTCGGGCGGTCGCCTCCGCCACATCGATATTGTCCACGCCGACTCCCGCGCGACCCACGACCTTGAGTTTGGGAGCGTGAATCAAGACCGCCTTGGAGACAATCGTCCGGCTGCGGACGATGAGGGCGTGATATCCCGCGACGACATCGAGGAGGCCTTTTGGATCGACCTCCTGCACGTCGACTTCATGCGTTTTCCGAAGGGTGGAAATCGCCTCCGGTTCGAGCCCGTCGGTGATCAGGATTTTCATGTCTGCGCCGGATAAACGCATCCCGATAAAAAGGAGTCACGCCAACAGGGCGAGGACGGTCAGGACGACGAGGGCCAGGAAGAGGACGACGCCGATGAGGAGCATCGTGCGGGTCATCCGCGGATCGGATCCGAAGATGACCGGAATGGGCCCGAGGAACAGGACTCCGCCCCATCGCCGGGCCGGCGGTGCGCCTTCCGGCGAAACTGGCAAGGCGTTTCGGTCCCCCGGCTCCGCGTCGAGGCGGGAAGGCCACAACAAGAACGTCAGCAGGAAACCTGCGAAAGCCAGGAAAACGCCCAAGAAAGCAAGGGGGCCGGTCCCGACGATGACCGGGATGACGAGAACCAAGTACACGTTTGCCTCTCCGCGTGACACGGCGAGAGCCATCGTCACCACGCCGGCCCCGATGGAGGCGGGGCCAAGCCAACGGATCAGGCGCACTCCCTACACCATCCCGCGGAGTCGCTAAAGCTTTGCCGCCTTCTTGGGGGCGGTGCGTCGGTACTCCTGGAGCGGGACGACCGCGAGATCCCCCGCGGAGGACTCCTCGATCGCTTGCACCGCAGCCCCAGCGGCTTGGACCGTCGCGATGAAAGGGATGTTCAGATCGACCGCAAGGCGGCGCATCATGTACCCGTCCCGCCGCGCCCCGGTCGAGTTCGTCGGCGTGTTGATGACCAGGCGGATCTCTCCGCGCCGCATGAGCCCGAGGGCGTCCGGGGATTCATTCTCGCTGATCCGGTACACGGTGGTCACGTCCACGCCGTTCTCCCGGAGGAACTGCGCGGTGCCGCGCGTCGCAAAGATCCGCAGGCCTATCCGCGCCAGCCGCTCGACGACGGGGAGGATGGTGGGCTTGTCCTCGTCCCGCACCGTCACGTAGATGGCGCCCTGGGTCGGGAGCGGATTCCCCGCGGCGAGCATCGCCTTGTAGTACGCGCGGCCGAGCGACCGATCGATCCCCATGACCTCTCCCGTGCTCTTCATCTCCGGGCCGAGAATCGTGTCCACGCCGGGGAGGCGCTGGAACGGGAACACGGGAGCTTTCACCGCGACGTGTTTGATTTTCGCCTCACCCACGAGGCCCAACGAGCGGAGCGAATGTCCCAGCATGACCTTCGTGGCGACCTTGGCGAGGGAGATGCCAATCGCTTTCGAGACATACGGCACGGTGCGGCTCGCCCGGGGATTCGCCTCGAGGACGTAAACCACGTCGCCCTGAACCGCGAGCTGGAGGTTCATCAGACCCGCGATGTGAAGGGCCTTGCAGAGCCTGCGCGTAACCGTCCGGATGTCTTCGAGGACGGCCTCCGATAGCGTCTGCGCCGGCAGGACGCAGGCCGCGTCCCCCGAGTGGATGCCGGCCTCCTCGATGTGTTCTTGGATGCCTCCGATGAAGATATCTCGTCCGTCGGCCACGACGTCCACGTCGATTTCGGTCGCGTGAGCCAGATATCGGTCGACAAGGACCGGATGGTCCTTTGAGACGCGCACGGCGGTCTCCATGAACCCCGCGAGGTCTTCCTCCGTGTAGACGATCTCCATGCCGCGGCCGCCCAGCACATACGACGGCCGGACGAGCACGGGATAGCCGATCCGCGCGGCCAGCCCCCGCACTTCGTCGAAGCTGTAGCCCGAGGCCGCGTCGGCTTGGCGAATCCCGAGGCGGCGCATCAAGGCGGCGAACTTACGCCGGTCCTCCGCGAGATCGATCGATGCCGGCGGAGTGCCCAGGATCCGCGTCCGAGAGCGACGTCGGCGCAGCGCGTGCGCGAGCGGCAGCGCGAGGTTGATCGACGTCTGGCCGCCGAACTGAAGGATCACCCCGTCCGGTTTCTCCTCCTCGATGATGTTCAGCACGTCCTCGAGCAGGAGGGGCTCGAAGTACAGCCGGGTGGAGATGTCGAAGTCGGTGGAGACCGTCTCCGGGTTGTTGTTCGCGATGATGGCGGCGACGCCCTCTTCCCGCAATGCGAAGATGCCTTGGACGCAGCAATAGTCGAATTCGACCCCTTGGCCGATCCGAACGGGTCCGCTGCCGACGATCAGGACTTTTCGTCCTCTCAGTCGCGGCGTCTCGCCGGTCGCCTCGTACGTCGAATAGAAGTAGGGCGTCCGCGCCTCAAATTCGCCTCCGCACGTGTCGACCATCTTGTACGCCGCACGCGGTCGACTCCGACGGATCCCCTCTTCAGAACTTCGAGTGAGCGCGGCGAGGGACTCATCCGCGAACCCGGAGCGCTTCGCTTCGGCCAGTAGCGCACGAGTCCGCCGGGACCCTCGAAGACGCGACTCCAGCCGAACGAGGTGCCGGATTTTCTCGATGAAGAACGGGTCCCAGTCCGTGAGCGCCGCGATCTTCTCGGGCGCGAACCCCCGCCGCAACGCCTCGGCAATCGAGAAGATCCGTTCGGATGTGGGCTCCTTCAGCTCTCGGACAATCTCGTCATCGGTCGCGGGAACCGAGTCGAGGCCGAGCCGGTCAATCTCGAGGGACCGCACGGCCTTCAGGAAAGACTCCTCGAACGTCCGGCCGATCGCCATGACCTCCCCGGTGCTTTTCATCGACGTGCCGATTCGCCGGTCCACCGTCGGGAATTTGTCGAACGGCCATCGCGGAATCTTCGTGACGACGTAATCGAGGGCGGGCTCGAACGAAGCCAGCGTTTTCCCTGTGACCGGGTTCGGGATTTCGTCGAGGCGGAGACCGATCGCAATCTTGGCCGCGATGCGAGCAATGGGATAGCCGGTCGCCTTCGACGCGAGCGCGGACGAACGGGAGACGCGCGGGTTCACCTCGATGACCCGATACTCCCCCGTCCTCGGATGGACCGCGAACTGGATGTTGCATCCGCCTTCGACGCCCAGCGCGCGGATGATTCGGAGCGCGGCCGATCGCAATGTCTGGTGGTCCGTATCGCTCAGGGTCTGGGCCGGCGCGACAACGATCGATTCGCCCGTATGGATCCCCATCGGATCGAGATTCTCCATGTTACAGATCGTGATGCAATTGTCCGAGGCATCGCGCATCACCTCGTACTCAAATTCCTTCCAGCCGAGGACCGACTCCTCGACGAGCACTTGCTTGATCCGAGAGTAGGCGAGGCCGAAGCCCACGATTCGTTCGAGGTCTTCTGGGGAGTGGGCCACCCCACTCCCGGCTCCTCCCAACGTGTATGCCGCGCGGACGATCGCCGGAAAGCCGATTTCCTCCACGAACCCGCGAGCCGACTCGAAATCGGAGGCGGCGCGGCTCCGCGGAATCGGCTCGCCGATCGAACGCATGAGGCTTGCGAATCGTTCGCGGTTCTCGCCCGCCGTGATCGCCTCGAGCTTCGTCCCGAGCAGCTCCACGCCGTGCCGTTGGAGAATGCCCGCGTCGGCGAGCTCGCTGCACAAGTTCAGCGCGGTCTGCCCGCCCATCCCGCTCAAGATCCCCTGCGGTCGCTCTTTCGCGATCACCTTCTCGAGAAATTCGATGGTGAGCGGTTCCACGTAGACCGCGTCCGCCGTTTCTGGGTCCGTCTGGATCGTCGCGGGGTTGCTGTTCACTAAGACGACCCGCACGCCTTCTTCTCGAAGGGATCGACAGGCCTGCGTCCCGGAGTAATCGAATTCGGCGGCTTGCCCGATGACGATGGGTCCGGAACCGACCACCATCGCGGTCCTAACGTCGCCGCGCTTGGGCATCGGCCCCACCCCCTCCGCCCGTGCCTAGGCCCCCTTGAGTTCCGCCACGAAATCTCGGAAGATGTACTCGTTGTCCCACGGCCCCGGCCGCGCCTCGGGATGGTACTGCACGGAGAAAATCGGGAGTTCCCGGTGGGCCATGCCTTCCACGGTGCCGTCGTTCAGATTGAGGTGCGTCACTTCGAACTCGGAACTGGGGAGGGAGTCGGCATCGACCGCGAAGCCGTGGTTCTGCGATGTAATGTGGACGCGTCCCGTACGAAGATCCTTGACGGGCTGGTTCCCGCCGCGGTGCCCAAATTTCAGCTTGAACGTCGTCCCTCCGAAGGCGAGGGCCAGAAGCTGGTGGCCGAGGCAGATCCCGAGGATCGGCGTGCGGCCGGCGAGTTCCTTCGTGGCCTTCACCGACGTCGCGAGGATTTCGGGATGAGCCGGATCGCCCGGACCGTTGGAGAGGATCACGCCATCCGGTTTGAGTCCGAGGATGTCGTCGGACGTCGCGTTGAAAGGCACTCGGATGACGTCCGCGTATCGTTGGGCCTCCCGGATAATGTTCCGCTTGACGCCACAATCCACGACGACGATGGTCCGTTTGCCAACGCCGGGGTAACGTTCGACCTCGCGACAGCTGACCTCGGCGACGAGGTTGCGCGTTTCCGGGTGCGGGGCGGTCCGGACCTCGCGCGCGACGGTCTCCAGGTGCTCGGTGGCCGGCACCAGGGCGGCCTTCATCGTCCCCTTCGAACGAATCTTGATCGTGAGAGCCCGCGTGTCGGCGCCCTCCATGGCGGGGGTCTCGTGGGCTTTCAGGAAGTCCGCCAGGCTGAGCGCGCTCTTTGGATGGCTCGGGACGGCACAGGCCTCCTTCACCACGAACCCGGTCGGCTGGATCGTCTCGGACTCCATCGACTCCGGATCGACGCCGTAGTTACCAATGAGGGGGTACGTCATCATGAGGATCTGGCCGTGGTACGATGGATCGGTGAGGGCCTCCGTGTAGCCCGTCATGTTGGTATTGAAGACGAGTTCGCCGAAGACCTTCCGGCGCGCGCCAAAAAACGCCCCTCGGATGGCGGTTCCGTCCTCGAGGACGAGGCTTCCTTCCATCCGTTGGACCCTCCCCCAATTTCCCGTCCGCCTATTAGGATTTGTGTCCCTTGACGGGGAACGCCAACGACTAAGTGGCCGCCGACTGCTCCGGAATCGTGGCGAGCGACCGAGTCCCCGATTCCATCAAACATCCGCTCTCTCTGAAGACCGACTACGGCGACCCATTCCTGTACGGCGGCGCGAGCTTCATCGTGGGAATCGTCGGCCTCATCGGCGGCCTGGTATTGTTCGTCCTGGGGAATGGAACCGCGGCCGGCTACCTCTCGGCCCTCAGCGCAGTCCTGATCCTCGCGGGCTACCTCGTGGCCCGGCGCGGGAAATGATTCCAACTTTGGCTACGCGGATGGCAGCCGCAAGTCATTCAGTCGCTCGGTCATCTTGTCCCAATGGCTGCCTTGCCAATACACGCGGCGACAGGAGGGACAACGCCAGAATGCATGATGTCGCGAGCGAACTCCTTCGGGCACGACCTCTTTCACTTCCGCAGGAGACGCGGGCACGAGTAGTTCGTTACAGAGGGAGCAGCGGGACAGCGGATCGATGAGTCGGAGGGGGAGAACCTGCGCGACCTCGCGGATCTGTTCCTCGAGATCATCGGACCGAATCTGGACCGCACCAGAGACGCGGCCCGCCAGCTCCTTGTCCCGTGTCAGGAGGATCCGGTCTTCCAATCGAACCCGCTCGATCAGGGCCCGATCCGGACCTGGTTTCGGATACGCCGTGTCGTAGCCGATGAACCGCAACCAGCGTGCGAGGCTTCCCAACATCTGATCGCAGAGGAGCTTCATGTCAGGTCCCCCGAAATCACATCCATGAGCAGGCGTCGGGCTCGTCTCTTTCCCTCGAGAAATCGCGGGTCGTCGAAGCCGGCATTCCACTCTTTGCCGCCGAGTTCATCGGAGACGACGAGAAGGCTCGCCGTTCGGAGATGACGATGCCGCGAGACCGCCCACAAAGCCGCGGCCTCCATTTCAACCGCGACGACGCCGTGCCGAACGAGATCACGAGCTCGCGTGCGAGACTCTCGATAGACGGCGTCCGTGGTCCAAGTGCCCCCGGAACGAATCGGGATGGCTCTCTTCTCGGCAGCGACGGCAATCGCTCGAACGAAGCCCGCGTCCGGTCGTAATTGGCTCGTTTTTCCATAGTGGCGAGAGGTGCCCTCGTCGGAGAAAGCAAATGTGGGAAGCACAACGTCCCCAATCCGGAGGTCTGGCAACAGGGAACCGCACGCTCCAAAGCTGAGGAACGTCCTGCAGCCGAGTGCGGCCATCTCCTCCATGGTGATTGTCGCCGCCGGGGCTCCTATCGGGGAGCGAGCAAGGGAGATCGATTTCCTTCCCGCGGCTCCAACACTCAGCCACCGATTCCAACCCTTCACTTGCCCTTCGATGATTCGATGGAAGGCCCGAAAATCGCCTGAGCTGAACACGAGGACGCCAATCGGAGGTAGGCGCGTCTCAGCCGAGCGCAAGCCCAGAGCTTCTCGCAGGTAACGGAGAAAATGCTCCGGTCGAACAATGATATCGGACTCGCTCACCGGACCACCGTGTACTCGAGAAGTGCGCCGTCGCCGAGCCGCTCGATCCGATCCAAGCGGAGACCGGGCGCCTCGTCGAGAGGAGTGACTCCCTGCCCGCCGGCAAGCGTTGGCGCGGCATGGCCGCCGAGCACCCGGCTGCTGATGAAGACCTTGAGCTCGTCCGCGAGGCGATGTCGGAGAAAGGACCAGATCACGGTGCTCCCGCCTTCCACGAGGACCGTCTTGATCCCGCGCGAGGCGAGATGGTCCAGGAGGAGCGCGAGGTCGACCTCATCCTTTCCACACCGCAAGACCTCCGCCCGAGGGAATGTTCGAGTCGAGTCCGCGGACGTCACGATCAAGGTCGGAGCCGTGCCGTCGAGGACGTGGGCATTCTCCGGCGTCTTCCCGTCGGAATCGAGGACGACCCGCAGGGGATTCCGACCTTTCGCGTACTCCGCTTTCACGGTGAGCTTCGGGTCGTCCATCAGGACCGTCCCAACACCGACGAGAATCGCATCGGCTTCCGCCCGGAGGCGATGAACCCGACGCAGGTCCTCCTCGTTGCTCAGGCGCACGGCCTTCCCGTCGGAGAGTGCGATCTTCCCATCGACGCTCATCGCGGCATTGATGATTACTCGGGGTCGCACGGGCATCCGATGGGCGGGTCGAATAACAAGTTTTGCGGGTTCCGAGCGAAGTTCATCTAGTGCGGCGACCTGGCTCAGTCGGCGAACCTCTTGAAGGCCCACCTGGTCCACATCGAGGAGATGCGCTTTCGGGCGAAGGCGGATGAAGGGCACGAGCTCCTCTTCGACGGCGGCGAGGCGGAATCCCGACGCGGCCCGAGCCCCATGCAGGCCACTCTCCTCGCCATGATGGCGTGCACCGCATCGGATGTCGTGTCGATCCTGCGAAAGGAGCGGGTGCCGTTCCGTGCGCTGGAGATCGAAGCCGAAGCCGAACGGGCCAAAGACGTCCCGAAGGTCTTCACGAAAATCCGTCTTCACTATCGGGTGCGCGGAGACAATATCCAGGAAGCCGCCATCAAGCGCGCGATCGACCTGTCGTCCGAGAAGTATTGCACCGTCGGAATCATGCTGCGCCGCGCGGGCGTGGAGTTTGTCAATACGCACGAAATTCTCCCGATGGAGTGATGTGTTCTCAGGGCACGCACTCGTGCCGGGTATGTTTAAGTAACCTGTCCGAGATGGACCGCGCCGCATGGAAGGAATCCAGATTTACGAGCTCAAGCGGATGGACCTCCGCGGGGCCACCGTCATCGATGGATTCCCGAGTGTGGGTCTGGTCAGCTCCATTGTCGCGAACTACCTGATTAACGCGCTGAACCTCACCCAGATCGGGATCATGGATTCCGTCTACTTCCCCACCGTCGCACTGGTCCGGGACGGCCAACCGATGAACCCGGTGCGGATCTACGCCGGTCCGAAAGTGGACGATCACGACCAGATCGTTGTATTCATCTCCGAATTCCAGCCGCCTCCGAACTTGATCAAGGCGATCGCGTCGACCGTCCTCGACTGGGCTCAGGACGCTCGCTGTAACCTCCTCGTGTGTCCGGAAGGCCTGATCGTCGATGCCCGCGAGGACGAGGGCGAGCGGCAGGTCGAGGTCTACGGGATCGGTTCGACCGACAAGGCGATGGACATGATCCGCAAGAACGACATCACGGTCTTCGAAGAAGGCGTCATCACCGGCGTGGCCGGCGTGCTCCTGAACGAGGGACGCAAGCGGGACTTCGACGTCATCACCCTCCTGAGTGAGGCCCACCCCGATTACCCGGACGCAAGAGCTGCGGCCCGCGCGATCGAGATCATCGACAAGTTGCTGCTCCACACGGAACTCGACGCCCGGCCTCTGTACGAGGAGGCCGAGCGAATCGAAATGCAACTCAAGTCGATCCACCACCAGACCGAGGCGGCGAAAAAACCGACGGAACCTGCGCGGCCGAGCATGTACGGTTAGGCGCCGGGCTCGACGCTCACCTCGCACCCGCCGCGTTCTCGAGTCACCGCGAAGCGGGACGGCAAGAATTGCGGGATGAGCCACATCATCGTTTCTAGGTGACCCGAGACGGACCGCACGCGAAACCACGATGGGCCGCCGGCGCGTGCCAGGTACACCAGCAGCTGGTCCGCCGCGTGGACGTCGAGAGTCGCCTGGGATTCGATCTCCGCTCCGAGGGACGTGGCGGCTTCTTCCCCGATGCGTTCGGAGCGCTTTCCCCGTTCTGCGAGGGAGTCGGCTCCGATCAGGACGGCCTCCGACTCCGCCCAGAGGACCAGGGCCCCGCCTTGCCCCACCGCCTCTTCCCCCTGGTACACGCGTTCTTCGACCTTGACGTCCGGAATTCCGTGGAGGCGACGGAGGGCCGCGTGCCTCATCCGCTTCGGCACGTCCTCCGGGAGGTTCGAGGCGTGTGCGATGCCCCGCACCCGTTCGATCTCGCCCCTCTCCGACTTGCCGAGAGGCGACCACGACCGCGTGGGCTCGATCACGGCCTCGACGATTCCCCCACCACGAGGATAGTACCCGCGCCGGAGAACTTCGACATCGGCGCGGGCTCCGAGCCTCCGCAGCAAGGGCAAGAAAACTCGATTGAAGTAATCGATTGGCGGAGACCATCGGACGTCCGTACCTCCAATCAAGCGCACCCGAACGGCTCCTGGGGCCGCGGCGGCCACCGGAAGCAGTGCTTGGAGGACCAAAGTGGTGCTTCCCGCTGTCCCCACGTCGAAGGAAAAACGGCCTGCCACAAGTTTCCCAGGTCGGAACTCGATCGACGACGCTCCGACGGATACGCCAGTCACCTCGGCCTCGCACAACGCCGCGACGGCGTTGATCGCCGTGACATGCTGCGCCGCCAGACCCGGAGTGGGCCGGCCCGCCCGAATCCGAGCGACCCGGACCGGTGTGTCCGTCAGGGCCGACAGAGCGAGCGCCATCCGGAGGAGTTGGCCGCCTCCTTCGCCGCGGCCCCCGTCGACCTCGATCATGGCGCTCGGCCTCCCATCCGATGCCGCAGGACCTTAAGCACCTCGACGAACGCGAATGCGGTGAACGAAATCAGGACCGTCTCGAGCCAATCCACGGGCGTGAGCGGCTCCGTTTCGAAGACGCTGTGCAGGAACGGCGTGTAGATCACCGCGACCTGGAGGGCCATCGATGCGAGCACGGCGACGATCAGTTTCGTGTTCGTGAACAGGCCGATCTGCCAGATCGTCTGGCGCGGCGATCGCATGGCGAACACGAGGAAGAGCTCGAAGAACACGATCGTCGTGAAGGCGACCGTACGGGCTCGGGTGGCGTCGGCCCCCTCCTGCAGTTCCAGGAAGAAAACCCCGAGGGTGCCGACCGTCAAAATCGCCGAGACGACGATGATCAGGAAGAGAATGTCGCGGGAGAGCACGCCCTCCTTCGGATTGCGGGGAGGGCGATCCATGATGTCCGTCGGGTACGGGTCGACGCCAAGGGCCAGGGCCGGGAGACCATCCGTCACGAGGTTGATCCACAGGAGTTGCACCGGCGCGAAGAACGGAAGGAAGTTCGGGTCTGCGATCGCGAGGGTCGCGATGAACATGATCAGGACCTCCCCCGCGTTCGCGGAGAGGAGGAAGGCGACGAACTTCCGGATGTTCTCGTAGATCCCGCGGCCTTCCTCGACCGCGGCCACGATGGACGCAAAGTTGTCGTCGGTCAGGACCATGTCCGCGCTCTCCTTCGCGACGTCCGTTCCGGTGATCCCCATCGCGACGCCGAGGTCGGACCGTTTGAGGGCGGGGGCGTCGTTGACGCCGTCGCCGGTCATCGCGACGATGTGACCCGCCTTCTTCCAGGCGTCGACGATGCGCATCTTGTGTTCCGGGGCGACGCGCGCGTAGACGCGGATGTGCGTCACCTCCCGCACGAGCTCCTCGTCGGACATCTTCTCGAGCTCTTCTCCCGTCAGGGCGCGGTCCCCTTCACCGAGGATCCCCATTTCCCGGGCCACGGCCATCGCGGTGAGTTTGTGGTCTCCGGTGATCATCACGACCCGGATTCCCGCCTTCTTGCAACGGCGGATCGCCTCGATCGCATCGGACCGCGGCGCATCCATCATTCCGGCCAGCCCAAGGAAGGTGAGATCCGTCTCGAGGGTCTCCTCCTTCAGCGGCGGCACATCGCCTCGAAATTCGCGGACGGCAAATCCGATGACCCGGAGGGCCCGCGTCGCCAGCTCCTGATTCCGGAACAGGTACTGTCTCCGATCGTATTCGGAGAGAGGCTTCCTCTCGCCGTCCACCATGTGGTGGGAACAAGCCGCGAGAATCCGTTCCGGTGCGCCCTTCACGTGCAGGACGGCGGGCACGCCCTCGAGGCGCCGTAGCCGCTCCCCCTCCGGCAGGGAGAGGACCTCGCGAACCTGCGATTCGGACTGGGGCGCGTGAAGCGTCGACATCTTCTTTCGCTCGGACGTGAAGGCGATCTCCGCGACCCGCGGCCATTTCGCCCGAATCGCCTCCGGGTCCATCCGCGCACGCCGGGCGGCCACCAGGAGCGCGCCTTCCGTCGGGTCGCCCTCGACGACCCAGCGAGTGCCCTCTCGCTTCAGGACCGCGTCATTGCAGAGGATCCCGCATTCGAGGACTCGCTGCAACCCGGGGTGCGCCTCGAGGTCCGCGACCTGGCGTTCGGCCCGGACCACGCCCGACGGATCGAATCCCTCTCCGATCACCTCGTATTCCCGGGTGCCGGCGACCACCAAACGGACGTTCATTTCCCCCTTCGTGAGGGTGCCCGTCTTGTCGGAACAGATCACGGAGGCGGCGCCCAACGCTTCGACCGCCGGGAGTTTTCGGATCAGGGCACCCCGGCGGATCATTCGCTGAAGACCTAATGCCAGGCTGATCGTGACGATCGCGGGGAGCCCCTCCGGGATCGCCGCGACGGACAGCCCGACCGCGGTCAGGAACAGGAGCTCGATGTGGCCCGGGTCCCGGAGGACGCCGATCACGAAGATGAGGCCCGCGGCCAGCAGGACCGCGATCCCAATCTGCTTCCCGAGTCGGTCCAACTGCCTCTGGAGCGGCGTCTCCTCCTTCGTCTCCTGCTGGACGAGTCCGGCGATCTTGCCGAGTTGGGTCGCCATGCCCGTCTCGACGATGACGGCCTTCCCGCGCCCCCCGTCGACCGCGGTCCCCATGAACGCCATGTTCTTGCGATCGCCGAGGAACGAGTCGCGCGGGAGCGGCTCCACGGCCTTGCTCACGGGGAGCGACTCGCCGGTCAGCGACGCCTCGTTGAGGCGGAGGCTGGCGACCTCGAGGAGGCGTGCGTCCGCGGGGATTCGGTCTCCCGCCGCGAGGACGACGACGTCCCCGGGAACGACTTCGCGGGAGGGCACCGCAACGACCCCTCCCTCCCGCAGGACGTGGGCCTTGGGCGCGGCCAGGCTCTTCAGCGCTTCGAGGGACCGTTCCGCTCGGTACTCTTGGACGAAGCCGAGGATCGCGTTCATGATCACGATCACGATGATGAGCACGGCGTCGTACAGGTCCTCATTCTGACCTTGCAGGACTCCCAGAGAGGCAGAGATGATCGCGGCGATGATCAGGACGATGACGAGGACGTCCACGAACTGGCTCAGCAGGATCCGAAGGGGACTCACCCTCGCGGTCTGAACCAGCTCATTCGGCCCGAAGCGGGACAGCCGTTGAGCGGCCTCCCGGCTCGTCAGGCCCAGGGGGGAAGAATCCAATTTCTGGAGGACGGCCTCCGCCCGAAGGGCGTGCCAGTCGTCCGCCATCGCGCGCTGAACATTCGCATTCGTAATAAAGCTCGTTGCGGACATCCATCGGAGTGGACTCGCCGCGGGAGGGCGGCGGGAGGGAACGCGTGCTACCGGACATCATCGACGCGAGCCCGCGAGGCTTTCACGAAAACGAGTCGTATTGAAGGTGAATCGTCTCGGGGACATCGTACAAGATGACGCTCGGACTCGGCGTGACGGCCGTCCCATTCACATGCATGGCGGTCGGGCTGCCGAATGACTTCCCCCACACGCGGAAGAAGTCTCCGATCGAATAGAGGCGTGCAGTATCGGTCTCGACATGAATCCGACCGGTCGCGTCGTGCGTGTGCAGGGGCTCGAGACAGAACGTGCTGATTCCGATCCCTGCGGGGATCGGTACGGACGCCGCGCCCGAAGAGATGGTCAGGTCTGTGTGCCAGTGATACACGAGCCCGCCTTCCTGTCGGATGCAAGGTAAGGCGGGTGTACCGGCCAGCAACGGAGGCACGTAAATGGCACCAAGACCGCCCAAGACGATGATCGCGACGAGGGCGATTTGCCACCGGCGAATGCGAATCGGCCGACCGGCCCTCGGCCGCTGAATCCGGCCGGGTTCCTCCTTCAATTTCTCGATGAGACCGGGTCGATCCGGATGGCGTGGATGGATGTCGTTCAGGTGGCGGATGAGGTTCTCGGGTTTGACCGCGACATTGCAGATGGGACAGCGGTCCATCTTCGCCATGGCGACCTCGTACGCGACCGGATGATAGAGAGAGGTGGCGCTCGTATTTAGGAATGCCGCGGACAACAGGGGGTTTGTGATGTAGGGCACGGAGAGAAACGGGATCGGGTTTGTCAAGGGCGGCCCGACAACACAACAGCATCTTTTTGTAGCCTGAGGGGCGATGCGCGCTCGGGATGGGAAACTCGGTTCTCCTGCGGAGAGCGTCAGCGCCCGCGCTCGAGCGAAACCCCGCCTGGGATGGGTGGGCACGTGGTTGAGACGACGTCGATCATGTTCGACGTGGGCGTCATCGCCACCGTGGGTTTCGTCGGAGCCGCGTTCGCCTCTCGGGCCCGAGTCCCAATCATCATCGGCTACATCATCGCGGGCATGCTGATCGGCCCAAACATCCACTTCCATCTGTTCGGCTGGTCGTACGACGGAATCCTGGCGGACAGCGTCTTCCTGCAGAGCATCTCGCAACTCGGGTTGGTCCTGCTCCTCTTCTTCGTCGGGCTCGAGTTCAGCATCACGAAGCTTATGCGGACGAAGGAGGCCGCCGCGGTCCTCGCGGTGACAAACCTCGCGGTGAACATGTTCGCGGGGTTCGTCATCGGGGCGTGGCTCGGATGGCCCCTGATCGACACGATCTTCATGGCGGGGGTCATCAGCATGTCGAGCTCGGCGATCACCGCGAAGTCCCTGATCGATTTGAAACGCCTCGGCAACGCGGAGACGGAGTTCCTCCTGGGCATGGTGATCCTTGAGTCGTTCCTCGCGATGTTCCTCCTTACGCTGGTCAATGGCATGATCGTCCCCTCCGATACGCCGGTGAACGTGGGCCTCCTGTTCGGCGGGGTGGGGCTCTTCATCGGCTTCTTTGCCCTCCTTGCGGCGGTCGTGGTCCCGAGGACGGCGGCCATCTTTGAACGGATCAAGAACGAGGAGCTGTTCGTCCTCTTCGCCCTCGGAACGGTCTTCCTGGCGGCGTCTCTCGCAGAGGCATTCCGGATCCCCGCCATCGTCGGCGCGTTCTTCATGGGGATGGTCTTTGCGGATACCCGCATCGCGGGCCGGATGAAAGTCAAGATGGAATCGCTGCGGGATGCGTTCGTCGCGATTTTCTTCCTCACCTTCGGGATGTTGATCGACCCGGCGGCCCTGGGCTCCGTGCTCCCCATGCTCGCAATTGCGGTGCCGTTGATTCTGCTGAATGATCTCTTCCTCACCGCGAGTCTCGCCTATTTCATCGGCTTCTCCGGTCGCGCGTCGACCGCGATCGGCACGAGCCTCGTTGCCCGCAACGAGGAGGCGATCCTCTACGCGACCGTGGGGGCCCGTGCAATCCGCGCGAATCCGCAACTCTCGAACGACTACGCCGGGACCTACCTGACCCCGTTCGCCGGCATCCTGTGCATCGTGATGAGCTCCCTCGCACCAATCCTGATGGGCCGATCGAACCGGATCGCCGCCTTCTTCGCGAGCCGACTCCCGAAGTCGCTCCGCTTCGGTGCGGAGCTCGTGAAGAGGACGCTGAAGACGGTCATCATGCCGAATTTTCTGCCCATCTACCGGCGCAAGCGGCTCTTCCAAGCGTCCCTCATTTTCTACGCCGCATGGATCATCGACTTGACGGTGACCACCGGCATGGCGCACCTCGCGATGTCCCTCCTCACTCCCGTCTTCGTGTTCGGCGTCTGGGCATCGGCCCGCCACGCGTTCCGTGAACCCGTGCGGCACACGAACTACGGCGTGGACGGCGGCCCGTTCAGCCGATCGACGATCGAAACGTTCGTCCTCCGGATCGTGGTGGGTGCGCTCGCCATCGTCGGCCTCGTCGCCATCTTGTGGCAGTACTATTGGCCCGTGACGCTTGTCATCCTCTACGCGTACTTCCTCGTCGTGGTCTTCAGCATGAAGGTCGTCCACCGGCGCTTGGGCCTGGGCATCACTCGGCGCGTCGCCCGCGTCCGACTCGTCCGTCACATGCCGACCGCCCGGAGCTGGCGGGCCGCGAGCGGAATGCGCCGCTGACTCAGACGACCGGGTATGTGAGGTCGCTGATCCACGTCTCGTCGCCGATCGTCGTCTCAGGCCCGTGGCCCGGGTACACGCGGGTCTCGGCTGGGAGTTCCTTCAATCGCCGGAGGGTGAAGACCATTTTCGCCGGACTTCCGCCTTGCACGTCCGTACGACCGCAGGATCCCGCGTAGAGGGTGTCGCCCGTGAAGAGCGCACCCGCCGTCTCAACATGGAAACACGCGCTGCCCTCCGTGTGCCCCGGCGTGTGAAGGGTCGTGATGACGAGGTCTCCGAGCTTCAGTTCGGACCCCTCCTTCAGGAGGACGTCTGCTTTGACAGGAGCCGGCGGTGCGGGAAGGAACCACCGCGTCCCTCGAGCGTTCTTTTCCAGCCGCGGCGCATCGACCTCGAAAATCGCGATTTTCGCTCCCGTCGTGGTGCGGATCGATGCATCGTCCGCGGTCGAATCCGGATGCCCATGGGTGTTCAGGATGTAGACGATCTTCGCGCCGAACTTCTCCGACATTGCGAGGAGCTCTTTCCCCGCCAAGGCCGGATCCACGACCGCGGCTTGCCGGCTGGCCTCGTCGAAAAGAAAGTATGCGTTGTTGTCGAGCGGAGAGGAGATGACCTTCTCGACGCGCATGAACGACCGAGGAAGGACGAGACTTTCATAAACTTGCCGGGAGGCGAGCGCAACCTTAAGACCACTCGGCCCTTCGAGTAGTCGCATGACGGTCGGCGGCTTGAATTTCAATTGTCCGCGGTGCAACAACCCGTTGTTCTTCACGTTCAAGATGGCCGACGAGGGCGACGCGATGCGACGCGAGGTCAACTGTCCCGGTTGCCGCACGGCGTGGGTCGTCGGGCTCGACATTCGGCCAAAGTAATCAGGCTTATGGCCTCCCGCGGGATGGCCGCAGCCCGTGCGTCTCCCGCTCTTCCCCCTCCATACGGTCCTGTTTCCAGAGACCACCTTGCCGTTGCATGTGTTCGAGCCCCGGTACCGCGAGATGATCGGGCGCTGTCTCGAACACGATGAGTCCTTCGGGATCGCCCTGATCCTCGATGGCGACGAGGTAGGCGGTCACGCCATTCCCCGGCGAATCGGTACCGAAGCGACGATCATCGCGTTGCAACGAAATTCTCACGGCGAGTACGATATCGTCGTGCAAGGTCAACGGCGCTTCGCGATCCGATCGCTCGACCGAGGCCGGGCGTACCTCCGCGCCGACGTCGATTGGCTGGACGAGCCTCTCGGCAAGGAGGTGGAGGTCCTCGCCGACGCGGTCGCCCGGCTCTTCGCGGGGATCGTCGAGACCCTCGAGACGGGCGGGCATGCGATCGTCGACGACACCTGGAAGGAGATGGATCCGCGAACGCTTTCGTTCCGGGTCGCGGCGGCCCTGCCGGGTGCCGTCGATCTCCGACAGGAGCTCCTCGAGACCCCGGATACGGCCTCCCGGCTGCGACGCGAGGCCGAACTGCTCATGGCGGTCCATCGAATCGGAGCCGAGACGGGAGCCGGGTGAGCGGCGGAGTTTGAAATATCGGCCGGACGATGGTGGCCGGGCCGCGAGTGCTGACCGATGGACGTCCCGCGCCTCCTCCGTCCGTTGTCCCGCGTCCCCCGGTGGGCCATCTTCGGGTTCGCGCTGACCGGGCTGCTGCTGCAGGCGTTCGGTCTCTACTGGGACATCTGGCGCCACGTTGTCGTGGGCCGCGAGAGTTTCTTCACCCCTCCTCACCTCGTCCTCTATGCCGGTTTCGGCTATGTCGCCCTCGCCGGGATCGTGGGGTCCATATCGGGCGCAATCGCGCCGCGGTGGGCCGGCCCCCGGATCCGCATCGTCGGTCTCTTGGTGCCGGTCGAATTCTTGCTCATCGGGACCGGCGCTCTGTTCCAGGCCGTCGCCTTCCCGTGGGACGAAGCGTGGCACCGCCTCGTGGCCGAAGGCCTCGTCTCGGAGACCTTCTGGAGTCCGCCCCACGTCATGGCGATCGCGGGCGGAATCGTCAGCACGTTCGGGTTCTTCCTCGCGGTGGTCTTGGGGCGGACGCGATGGAACGGGGCGAGAAACGCCTTAGGTCTCGTGGGCGTCGCGCTGGGCGCGGGCCTCTTGCTCTTCAGCCTCCAGGTCCTGCTGGGTCCGATGGACTTCGCGACGACCTTCAACGGTCAGGTCTTGAGAGACGCGATCGCCTATCCCACCGGCGTGTCCCTCGCGGCCCCCGCCGTCCTCGTTCTCGCGGTCCTCGCCGGTCGCCGTGCCGGCCTCGCGACCGTCTCGGCTATGATCTACACCGGCCTGCGATCGCTCATGGTCGTCGGCGAGTTCGCCCTGCCTCCGCCAATCCTGTTCCTGGCGCCCCTGGTCGATCTGGCGTTCCTCGTCCTCGGCCCTCGGAAATTCGGATTCGTCGCCGCGACGATGACAGGTGGCACGTGGGCGGTCCTGTTCTACGTCGTCTACTTGGTCCTTCGCGGATTCGCCGTCGAGGCCTTGTTCGTGTCCCTGTTCTCTTTTACGGTCTTCATCGCGGGCACGGTGAGCTCGGGCATCGGTTTCGGGGTCGGAGGCATTGTGCAGAAGCTGGAGAACTCCGCAGCGATTTCTTCAAGGCCGATGGTCCCGTCGGCCGCGGTGCCCGTGGGCTAGGACGCGGAATGTGCGGGGCGCGGGAATCGAACCCGCGTTAGAAGCTCGTTCCAGCCTGGAGTGGCCGGCCACGTGGCCTTGGGAAGCTTCTGTCCTACCACTAGACTAGCCCCGCTCGGCGGCGACAGACCTGCAGCAGTATTTTTGAATTCGTACGGTCAGAGAGAACCGAGCGCGAGGAAGGTCTGGACCAAGCCAACGAGGACCGGGAGCTCGCCGACCTCCATGATCAAGATGGCTCGCATGAATCCCCGCTGGTTCAGATCTCGCACGCGGTTCGAGAAGCCGGCGGCGACAGGAAACGCGACCGTGCCGAGCGCGAATGCTTGGAAGCTGCTGATCGCACCGGACGCGGCCGAGTCCGAGGCGACAGGGACGCCGGCCAGGACGGAGTCCACGTAAGCCAGAACCAGGAACACCAAGATGAGGGCGAAGATCAATCCAGTCGCCGGCACGACCCAGAGAGGAAGCACTCGCCCAAACTCAGACCCGAGGAATGCCCGAAGACGGCTTTTCACAATCCAGGTTTGCGCCGCGAGTGTGGAGCATGAAGCGAACGCATAGGCGAACGAGGCCCAGAGCACAAGGGGCTCCAAGCGGACAACGCCTCCACTAGAGCCGCGATCGATGGCGTCGAGCCCGGGACGGGCAAGGGCATACAAGACAAGTCCGAGCAGAACCGGCGTTCCCGAGTACCCCAAGTGGACGAGCATCCGCGCCTCCGAACGCTCTTGGGCTGACTCGGGTGCCGACTCCCGCGCCAGTTCGGCACGGGCCGACCGCAGCACGAGGAGCGCAACCGCCCACGCGATGGCCGGGATGACGATCAGAAGAATGAGCGCCTGCAGCCCCGCCACAGCCGATAATCCGAGGCCCGAAGTTAAGCCTACTTGACCGTCTCGAGTTGGGAAATTACGTTCCAGATGAGCGTCCGGCCATGAAGCGGAATGTTCGGATCGTTCGCGAGGTCGTCCATGATCATGATGGCGCTCGTGACACGGAGGTCGAGCGCTTCATTCTTCTTCGCAAGACGAGCCTTCGCTTCCGAGGCGCCGCGACGGATGTTCCTAGGCACGGAGGTGTCTTCGGCGATCTGGTCTAGGACGTCCATGATTTGCTTCAGCTTCGCTTCGGTGTCCATCTGACCATCTCCCGGAGTTGTGCGTCGCCCTCAACTTTGCGCCCTCGACTGTCCGCCTTCCTTGTAGGTCGTGACGACCATCAGGGTCTTCGTGTCCTTGATTCCCGGAATCGGGGCGAGGTTCGAGAGGACGAAGTCCTTCAGCCCCTTATAGTTCTTGAACCGCGCCTTCGCGATGATGTCCGTGTCCCCCGTGACGAGGAAGACGTCTTGGATCACCTCGAACTTCGCGATTTCTGTCGCGATGCGGTCCGCTTCCTTCGTGTCCACTTTCAGGGTGATGACGGCCGCGACCTGGTCCTCCCCGTAGAGGGCGGTGAGGGCTTGTTCCATGTCGCTTCCAATCACCATAGTGCGAGGGATGGGAGGCCCTCGTAATTAAGGTTTATCCGCGACACGCACCAAACTCATCGAGGAACGGGCGTGCCACACTTCGGACAGAACGCGTCTTCGGATAGAAGACTCGCGCCGCACGAACCGCACGTCGCCGTGGCGAGGCGTCTGCCGCACTTGCGACAGAACATGTCGTCCGCCGCCAGCGAAGCACCGCACGAGGGACAAGGACGGCCATCGCGCGGTGACGTTGCCGCCGGCGCGACGACAGCCATCGACACCTCGACATGCTCTCCCGCGGCCGCGCGTTTCGACTGTTGTGCGATCGAAAGGGCGGCGGCGAAGTCTTTCGCATCGAACCGGGTCTTCGCGGCTTCCAAGAGTTCCGTCGCCTGGGACACGTCGCGCCCATTGACACGACCTTGCTCGACCGCGGCCCCGGCCACCTCGATCGAGAACTTCGACTGGATCATGTTCGGCGGGATTTCCTTCTGGAGCATCTCCTTCGTGGTCATCTCATCCGTGGATGCGCCGACGGAGAGCCGATCGAGCTTCGCCAGATCTCCCTTCGAAGCCTGCGCCGCCTTGAGGGCGAGCAGACGCTCCTTCGCCTTCGAGGTCAGATCCATGGCCACGCGGTAGTTGTGCCGCGCGTTCGCCGTCTGCGCCTCTTGGAGCCACGCCTCGGCCTCGGCGCTCCGGATCCCCTGCCGATCGAGGCTCGACATGATCGCCTTTGTCGTAATGATCGCGTTGTGCGCGTTGTCCTGCATCTCGTCGTCTCGCTTGGCCGTCCGAACGCGACGGTTCTTCATCTTCTTGCGAAGGAACCGGGTCTCGAGATAGGTCGCGATGCCGAGGGCCACAAGGAGCAAGACAACCGCGACGATCACCTCGTCGGCCATAGATGGACGCGCATGTTGGGCGATGCCATAAAAGCGTTTCCCCGCGTTTTTCTCGGATGATTTCGTGCCGAGCGGGCCGCGCGTGCCTCAACTGAGGATGTCCGCCAGGAGACCCTGTTTTTGGGCGACCCGAATCTCCCTTGCGATCCGGCGGCCCGTGGACATCCCCGGCTCCTGCAAGTCGGCGTACGGAGATCCGCCGATGAACAGGTTCGTGCCGGCGACAATCCGCGTCGAAATCTCGAAGACCTTGAACTCGAGCTGGTCCGACACGATCGTCTCGAGACAGAACGGACCGATCATCCCGCCGAACAGCGCGATCGATCGCTCCACCGCCCGCTCCCCCATCTCAAATGCCTTCGGCAGGAGCGATTCCCGCAAGACGACCGGCATGTTTCCCGTCACGACGAACGTCGGGAGGAGTCCCATCTTGCGCAGCGCTTCCTGGGCCCCGAGCTTGTACATCTCGTCGATGTTCGCCTCGTCCCGCCGGTCCACCCCGAGCATCTCGAGCGCTCCTTTCGAGAGCGTGTAACCGGACGTCGCGAACGGCGAGTAGAAGTAATGGCTTTGGCGCCGTAATACTTCACGAACACGGGGCGGTCGATGTCCTTCGGGTGCTCGATCTTCAGCGGCATCGGGACGCCCGCCGAGGTCAGCCATTCCCGTTGCTTCTCGCGGTCCGATTCCCATCGGAGGACCTCGCGATTTCCGAACGTCGGGATGCGCAGCTTCGCGAACACCTCCGCGCCCATGTATTCCACGAACGATCCGTGCGGGACCGTCACGGCTTGCCGGGCGACTAAGTCGTCCGCGTGGTCGAGAATGTCGGCATATGAGTCGACAATCAGGAACTCGTCGGGTCTGGCCAGAGGAAAGGCGTCGTAGAATCGAGGCCGTTGACCAATCGCGATTCCCAGGGTCCGGAAACCTTCCTGGCGGGCGCCATGGAAAATCTGAAGAGATGAATGCGAACAGACCGTCGCAACCACGATGTCCTCGTAGTCCTCGAGGATCGACGCGATGGCCTTCCGAGTTACCATTACGGTACGAATCGTTTCAATGGTTAAAGCTTTTCACCGCGAAGCACGGCGTCGGCAACCCGCATGGCCCGGACGGTGTCGCGGACATCATGGACTCGGACCACGTGGGCCCCTTTCGCCACCGCGAGCGTCGCCGCCGCGATACTCCCGGGAAGGCGTTCGCCGGGTTCCCCTCCGCCCAGTCTCTCGATGAACGATTTCCTCGAGACGCCGACGACGACCGGATGGCCGAGGGCGACAATTTGGTCCAGGTGCTGGAGGAGGGCGAGGTTGTGTTCTTGGGTCTTCCCAAACCCGACTCCGGGATCCACCGCGACCGCGTCGGAGGCCACACCCGCGGCTTCTAGGACATGAATCCGCTCCGTTAAAAAGGAACGAACTTCCCCGACGGCATCGGCGTATTTGGGATGGGTCTGCATCGTCTTTGGATTGCCGAGCATGTGCATGACGACGGCTCCGACGCGGTCCCTGGCGACGATGTGCACCATGGCGGACTCCCGCAATCCGGAGACATCGTTCACGATGGAAGCCCCGGCCTTGATTGCCTTCGCGGCCACCTCGGGCTTCATCGTGTCGACGGAAAGCGGTACATCGACTTTGGCGGCCAGGTCACGGATTACCGGACCGACCCGGCGCCACTCCTCATCCGCAGTCACGGGATCCGATCCGGGTCGAGTCGACTCACCGCCCACGTCGATGACATCGGCCCCGTGTTCCACCATCTCGAGACCATGACGGAGGGCCTGTTCCGGATCGAGGTAGCGCCCACCGTCGGAGAACGAATCGGGGGTGACGTTGAGGATCCCCATCACGCGCGTTCGGTCGAGCCGAATCTCGCCGGTCCGATGGCGCCAGACCGTCGCGGCGTCCGTCATTCGGACGAACAACGGCGGATTCCTATTTCACGGTGCGCGGCCGTCCGGCAGGAGCTTTATACCTCCGAACGATAAGCGGGCAGCCATGCGGGTGCTGTTCCTCCACGTGGATTACCTGGAGTACGATGTGAGGGAGAAGGCGCTCAAAGGAGTCCCCGATGTCCCGCAATCGAAACGGCATGGTCGGATCGAAGAGGCCCTCGTCTGCTTCATCAGCGCGGAGAAACGGGACGAGGCGAATCTCGCTGGCGTCGTGAGAGCCGCGGCCGCGAACATCGTCGAAATCGCGGACCAGGTCCGGACGAAACGGATCGTCCTCTATCCGTACGCCCACCTGAGCTCATCCCTGGCCGCGCCGGGCGCCGCCCAGGAACTGATCGCCTCCGTGGAAAAGGAACTGGTCGGCCGCGGCTTTGACGTCCACGCGTCCCCCTTCGGATACTACAAGTCCTTCCGCGTAGCGGTGAAGGGCCACCCGCTCAGCGAACTCTCCCGCGAGATCGTTGCCGACGCGAGCGCAGAAGGAAAGGAAGACCTCTCCACCGCGGTGAAGGCGGAGGCGAAGCTCGTCTCTCACTGGCACATCCTCGAGCCGAACGGGGCCGTCCATCACCTCTCGATCAAGGACGGCAAGGTGAGCGGTTTCCATTTCGAGGGCCACGACCGGCTCCGGCGATTCGCGACGTACGAGATGGCGAAGTCGCGGGAGGCGAAGGAGGAGCCGCCGCACGTCCGGCTGATGCGAGAGCTCGAACTCGTCGACTACGAGCCGGGGTCCGATCCCGGGAACCTGCGGTACTATCCGAAAGGTCGCTTGATCAAGGGCCTCCTGGAGGAGTTCGTCACCGAACGGCTCCGGGACTACGGCACGATGGAGGTCGAGTGCCCCGTCATGTACGACTTCGAGCACCCCGCGCTCAAGTCGTATCTGGACCGCTTCCCCGCCCGGCAGTACATCGTCCAGACGCCGAACAAGCGGACGTTCCTACGCTTCAGCGCGTGCTTCGGACAGTTCCTGATCATGAAGGACATGGTGATTTCGTACAAGCAGCTCCCCCTCTCGCTCTACGAACTCACGCGGTATTCGTTCCGGGCGGAACAGCGCGGCGAGGTCGTCGGCCTCCGACGGCTGCGGGCCTTCACGATGCCCGACTGCCACGCCCTCGTCTCCGATGTCGAAATGGCGAAGGAGGAGCTCATGGTGCGGTTCGAGGTTGCGTGGAACCTCCTCGAGGACTGCGGTCTCTCCATGCCGGACGACTTCGAGGTCGGGATGCGCGTCACGAAGGCGTTCTGGGATGCCAACAAGGACTTCGTCGCGGCGTACGCCAAGCGATGGGGCAAGCCGATCCTCGTCGAGATGTGGTCCGACCAGTTCTTCTACTTCGTCATGAAGTACGAATGGAACTTCGTCGACGCGAACGACAAGGCCGCGGCCCTCACGACGGACCAGATCGACACGGAGAACGCCGAAAGGTTCGGAATCACGTTCACCGACGAAGCGGGGAAGAAACGCCATCCGCTCATCCTGCATCTCTCCCCGAGCGGGGCCGTCGAACGGGTCCTCTACGCGTTCCTGGAAAAGGCCGCCGCGGCCGCGAAAGACGGCAAGACGCCGATGCTGCCTGTCTGGTTGTCGCCGACCCAGATCCGGATCGTCCCCGTGAGCGTCGACCAACTCGAGTTCGCCCGAGGCCTGCTCGACCGCCTGCCGGACGTCCGCGCCGACCTCGACGATTCGGACGACACGCTCGGGAAGAAAATCCGGACGGCGGAGAAGGAATGGGTTCCCTACATCGTCGTGGTCGGGAAGAAGGAAATCGAGAGCGGGAACCTCAACGTCCGAGTCCGGGAGACGAAGGAGCAGATAGAGATGTCGACCGACGCTTTGCGAAAGCGGATCCTCGCCGAGACGAAAGGCCTCCCGTTCCGGCGCCTGGCCGAGCCGGAGCTCCTGAGCGCCCGTCCGATCTTTCGCGGGTAACGAGTATTCTCCTTTCTCGGACTTGAGAACCGAGGCTCCCGCCTTTATGGACCTCGCCTCCATCGAGCGCTCGAATGGCCCTTCTCAAGCGGGAGCACGCGGAGCTCCTCATCGGGATCGGCGTCCTCGCCCTCGGATTGGGCCTCCTCCTGTTCACCTTCTCCCACGCCCTGGCCATCGCGACGGCTCCGGGAGAGTTCTTTCGAGGACAGTTCCCGCAGCAGACTCCCCAAGGGCCGAGCGCGTCGTTCACGTGGGACACGAACGGCTCCAACACGACGACCGTCCAAGACACCTCCCGTCAAGGCGATGTCGCGATCACATCGTGGGACTGGAACTTCGGCGACGGGACCCGTGCCACGGGCCGGAATCCAGGCCCCCACACCTACGCGAACGCGAGCGTCTACCAGGTCAGCCTGATCATTCGGGACGGCAACGGGAAGGAAAGCCGGGCCCTGGCGCAGGTCCAAGCGGTGCCGATGCAGCCTCGTTCGGGCGACAGCCTGGCGGACCCAACGGCGGGCCTCCAGCTCAGCTTCGATCTGAGCGGCATTCTTCAACCGGTCGCCATCACGTTCCTGACGTTCGGGATGTACGTCGTCCTCGCGATGGTCGGCGGGGCCGTGACCCGGGCCGGATGGAACATGATCAAGCCGAAACCCGAGACGATCCGGGTCCGGCTGAAGCCAAAGCATCTGACCCAGGCGATCGAGGAAGACGCACCGTCCATGGTCATGCTTCCGCCGCCCCCCGCCCGCTGAGATCAGCGCCTTCGATTCGTCCGGGGAAACTCGTTCTCAACGGTTCGCCGGGAGCTCCCGTCTGAGACGACATCGGCGATGGAGACGGATTCGCGCACGGCCTCCACCAGCGGCGAACGGACGCCAGTCATGATCACGAGGACGCGCAGGATCCCGTTGTACTTCCGGTCCACCCGGACTCCGAAGATGACGTTCGCGTCGGGGCGCATCGCGGCCGTCAGGCCCTCGACCACGTCATGAGCCGTGCTGAGTCGGAGACCAGGGCCGGCGCTGATGTGGATGAGGGCGCCGTTCGCCCCACGATAATCGACCTCAAGGAGTGGATTGTCGAGGGTGTCTCGGACGAGCCGGTCCGGGTCGCGATCCGCGTTCTCTCCGTAGAAAACCGTAGAGGTGCCGCCCGACTGGAGGATCGTACGCACGTCGCTGAAGTCCAGATTGATCAGCGAGGGGACCGTGATTGACTCGGTGATGCCTTTGACGACTTCGCCGATCAGATGGTCCATGACTGCGAAGGCTTGTTCGACCGGGAGATTCGGGACGAGGTCCAGCAAGCGGTTGTTATCGAGGAGGATCAGCGAATCCGTTCGGTCCCGGAGTCGTTGGATGCCCGCCCACGCGTTCACCATCCGGCCGCGTTCCGCCCGGAACGGCGTGGTGGCCAGACTGATCACGACACTGCCTGCGGCCTGGGCGAGTTCCGCCACATGGGGCGCGACCCCGGTCCCCGTGCCCCCGCCCAATCCGACCGTAATGAACGTGAGATCTGCGTCGCCTATCTGGTTCCGGAGTTCTTGCTCCGAAATCTCAGCGCACCGTTCGCCGATCTCCGGCCGGCCGCCGGCCCCCATCCCGCGCGTCACGCCCCTGCCGATCAGCAGCTTGCGATCCGCCTGGATCGAATCGAGATGCACCGCGTCCGTGTTTACGACGACCGTTCGGGCGCCGTGGATTCCCATGCGATGCAGACGATGAACGGAGTTCCCACCCGCGCCGCCGCATCCGATCACGACGACCTTCGGGCGGGCGGAGCCAAACGAGTCGAGGAACGATTGGTTCCCGGTGCGCTGCGCGGTCTCGAGGCCCATCCCTGATTCCATCCCGAGCGGCCCCGCGTAGGGCCACTCTGCCCGCGCGCCTGAGGGGTCGCGCGTTCCCGCCACATCGACCTATCGCTCGGCCCCTTCTATGGCCTTGTGGAGCCGACGCCGGACATACTCGCGGACCGCATTGCGGACCGCGTCCTCGACGGAGACAGAGTCGCCCGACTTCACGAGCTGCTGGAGGTCCACGACGTTCCCTTTCGGCAGTTCGATCATGAGCTTGCGGATGTAGTCCGGCGCGAACTTCACGTCGATGAACCGATCGATCGCCGCGCGAATCGCGTCGGAAATCGTGGTGAAGTCGCCGCTCTTGACGAGCTGATGAAGCGCCTTGATCTTGTCCGGGGGAATTCGGATCGTAACCCGCTCGGATTCCGATGCCATATGGACCCTAGTCCGCGTCCGACGTCTCGGGTAATTTTGTCTGACAATCGTATGGCAACCGCGTTATATAAACGTACTGTCCAGACGGTTCTGTTGCGTTAACTAGGATGGGCTGTGACCGGAAGCCCGTCCTTTCCCCCCGAGCCGCCTGAGACAAGCGTCAGACCGCATCGGCGAAAACCCGTGGGCGATCCCGATCGAGTGATTTGCCTCATTCGAAGGTCTCGTCCTTTCTGACCGAGGGCGCCAGAAAAGTCCTCGGGGTTGGGTCTCGAGGAACCCCCTCATTGGTAAACTCGACGATGTAGTACGGCTCGCTCCTGAAGGCTCGGCCCACCATTGTGTCGATCTCCTCGGCACTTTCCGGACAAAACGAGGAGGCATAGTCCCGGGGCTTCCAGATGCGCCTCACCCTCAGCTGGTAGAACAGGTCTGGCGGGTCTTCGTACCGCTCCAGGAATTGCACCCAGTCGTAGCTGTCCAAGGCCAAGTATCCCGTGCCTTGAACCACGGAGCATCCCCGAAGATCGTCTGGAGCCGGGCCATTGAGACTGACGTAGAATCGAAAGCCGCATGATTCCAGAACGATGAGCGATGTGTCTGAGTCTTCAACAGCTCCCGTGTATTGCCGGAGAACTCTTGCCCGAAACCTGTGGAGTCCTCCTCCAGTATGCACGAATTCCTCTGTTGGTCTGCCCTCACTAGCCGCGATCCCGATCTCTTCGAGCTCAAACGACAGGTTTACAAGCTGCTCTTTCTCCAAAGGTGGGTAGTTGCCGTCTCCAATGTGCCACGTCTGGAAGACAGCGACTATGTCCATCCAGACCCTTGATGAATTCAACATGTGTAAGACTTTGGACAAAATCGAGAGGCTCGCGAAATCAACGACCTGGGCACAAGCAGTCCGTGCAAGCGATTCGGGGAATCACTGGAGGGTATGGCTCGCAAAGTGAAAGTGTTCCAGAACGCGCCACAGCGCGTCTGCGACTCGAACTGAGCCACCTTTTGGCCTGATCAGTTGCACTTTCGGTATGCCCCTCAAGCAAACGTAAAGTGCTTCTGAATCGGAAGGAAAGGGCGGAGCCAACCGTGTTGGCAGCACGATCGGCCCAGGCAGGTCGATGGTCTGCCTATCGAACCCGACTAAAAAGAAAGAAGTAGTACGTACGCATGAATTCGCTCAAAATTAGAATGGGCGGGATTCATTGGACAAGTTGGTTAATTCAGACTCCAATCTGATGAATCAAGATCTCGTTGACTGGCTACTAGAGGAAGATCAACCATCAGTTCGCTACTATACTTTGCTCGACCTGTTGGGTCGCAAAGAAAGTGATCCAGAAGTCAGAGAAGCGCACTCGAAGATTCCTCGAAGAGGCTGGGCTAAAGATATTCTGGAGCTACAAAAACCAGGTGGATACTGGGAACCAAACGAACCAGCAAGTCCGACGGAGGAGAATGTTCTCCGGAGGCCAGCGAATTTTCTCAGATGGTTAAATTTTCTCTTTCGGCCGGGTTATGTCACTACCAATTGGCGAGCTCTCGTTCTTTCAGACCTCGGGCTCACTTCAAAAGATCGAAGAATTGGAAAGATTGCCGATCTCTTCTTCAGGTACAAACTTGGACTCGGATCACCGATTAACATTTACAATGAGGAAGTATGCATCGTCGGGAACACAGCGCGTATGCTAACTCGCTTCGGTTACGTTGACGATTTCAGAGTCAGGAAGCTGTATGATCGGCTACTCGAAGATCAGAAGGAAGACGGTGGCTGGAACTGCTTCCCGAGTGACAAGGGAACCCTTGACAGCTGGGAAGCTCTCGCTGCGTACGCTGTGCTACCAAAGGGGAAAAGGACCAAAGGCATCAAGCACTCTATCGAGCGAGGAGTCGAGTTTTATCTCCGAAGAAAGCTCTTCGACGATGGAGAAAAAAGGTACGGTCCCTGGTTCAGGTTCCACTACCCTGTTCATTACTACTACGACATCCTTGTTGGTTTGGATTTTATCACTAAGCTAGGCTATGCAGACGACCGGCGACTCCGCCCCGCCCTTAAGATTCTCAACGACAAACGACAGCGTGACGGAACTTGGCTACTTGACAAAGTGCATCCCGATCGAGGAGCGGGAACAGGGTACGATCCCAACCTGAAAAAAGTCAAGCCCTTGGCATTAGAAGAAGCCGGCAAGCCGAGTAAGTGGATTACGCTCACCGCCCTCCGCATTTTGAAAAGAGTTAAGGACGCAAGCTAGAGAATAGATTCTTTGGTTTACTCATGCATCTCTTCTTTCAGGAGCCAGGCTCTCAAGCAACTCCTGCATATCGTCAGTTGCAAGCGTCGAGAATCCTTCGCCTAATATGTTCAAGACAATGTGC
>VBMB01000071.1 GCA_005878525.1 Methanobacteriota archaeon | reverse complement strand
GCGGGAATGTCGCCAGGGTCTCGCCCGTCGCCGGGTTGTGCGTCTCGAAGCGCTTCCCGTCCGACTTCCGCCACTTGCCGCCGATGAAGAGGCCGTACTCCTGGACCATGTCCTCGCCGAGAGAAGCAAAGTCAGGCCAGGCTATGACGTTATCGTGGGATCCGCGACGGATTTGCGGGACGCCTCGACGACCGGATCCTCCGAATACCGGACGATGGCGCGGGCGGCCTCCAGGAGACCGTCCGCAACGACCTCCGGAGACAACGGCCGAACTTCCGCGGCGAACCGCTTTCGCCATGCCTTCGGCCCGACCCATGCGGTCCGACATCCGAATGCCCGACCCGTCTCCACATCCGAGGGCTTGTCGCCGACCATCCACGCGCCCCGAGGACGGGCGCCGAGGTCCCGAGCCGCCGCCAGGAGCATCCCGGGCCGCGGCTTCCGGCATGCGCAGTCCGATAAGACGTTGTGTGGACAGTGGTAGATCTCCGCGACGTGAACGCCCGCCTTGTCCAGCGATTCGAGCATGCGGTCGTGGACCCTCGCGAGCTGCGGCTCCGGGAGCAATTTCCACCCGGCGGCATCCTGGTTCGTCACGATCACCAGCTGCCAACCGCGGTCTTGGAGCAACCGCATGCCGTCCATGGCACCCGCGAGGAACTCAAACTGGTCCGGGGTCCGCACGTACCCGGCGCGTCCGCGGTTGATGACGCCGTCTCGATCGAGGAACACCGTTGGACGGTCTGAACCGGTTGCGTGCGGAGCCGAGCCGTGACGTTTCACTTTCAGGGCGGCTCGGGCCTCGCCCGATTGGAGGAAGAAGTCGACGAGGGCCCATTTCGCGAACGGGTTGCGGGTCAGGGTGAGCGCTTTGTCGACGGTGAACCAAGCGACGTCTTCGATCTCATCCGGTTTCAGGTGGAACGCTTCCGAGTCGAGGTGGCCCTTGTAGACGAACCCGAGCGTGTAGGCTGGCTTGCCCGGGAATCCGGAGACGTAGACGTTCAGAAGGCCATCGAGGACGATGTCCACCCCGATCTCCTCTTCCGCCTCGCGCTCCACTCCGACCTCGGGGCTCTCGCCGTAGTCCATGAATCCGCCAGGAACGTTCCAATGGCCTTTCGAAAAGCCGCGGACCGCTTTGACCATCAACACCCGCGGCCCTTTCGAGAGGATGACCTCGGAGACGCATCGGATCATCGTCGTGTAGATCGCGCGCTTCACGAGCGGGTCGACATCGCTCCGCTCGAAAATCGCGTCCCGACCGAACCATTCCTCCGGATGGTGATCGAGCAGCGGCTTCTGCCGTAGGACGCGGTCATCGCCGAAGTCCATCACGCCATTGGGCTCCGTCGGAAAGGGGAGCGTCTCGCGGACGCGGGGGAACCGGAGCGTGCCACGATCGCGAACGAGGTAGACTTGGCCGTCGGTCTCGACGAAGACGTGGTCGCGGCTTAGCTTCCGACCCATGCAAAGGCATCCATGCCCATGCGTTGTATAAAATGCTCACGGGAGGAGCGTCGTCAAGAAGACGCCGAGCCTGGCGGGGCGGAGGCGGCAGCGAAATTGCCTATTCGTGGATCTTCAGCGCGACGGAGACGCCATCGCGAAGGGGGACGATCGCAGCGATCATCCGTGGGTCCTTCGACAGTCGTTCGTTGAAGGTTCGGATGGCCTGCGTCTCCTTCGATCGGTCTTTGCGGGCCACATCGCCATGCCACAAGACGTTGTCTGTTACGAGGAGTCCGCCTACTCGGAGGCGCTCGATCGCGGGCTCCAAGACCGCGGGATATCCGGCCTTGTCGATGTCGTTGAAGATGTAGTCGAAGGGACCTTTGAGGTCCTTCAGAATTCCCTGCGCATCGCCGACGAGAATCTTGACCTTTGGGGCGACGCCGGTCTTCTCCATGTTCTTCCGGGCAATCGCCGCGGTCTCGGGATTGTGCTCGACGGTGACGAGCTCGCCGTCGTCGGGTAGCGCGCGAGCGAGCCATGTGCCCGAGTATCCGATCGCAGTGCCGAGCTCGAGGATCCGGCGTGCGCGGATCGAGCGCGCGAGGATATGGAGGAAACTTCCCTCTGCCGCGGCGACGATGGGCCAGCCTTCCGCCTCGCCCTGTCGTTCCACGGCCCGCAACGCCGGGTCTCCTCGGTTCGCCAAGCCATCGATGTACTCGTCGATTTCCTCGTATACGATTCCGCGCGGCACGCCACCACCGCGCGACGAGCGTCGTGTTCAGGTATGAACCTTCGCGGTCCCCTTGACAAACCCTTATCCCACATGAACGGCCATCGAGCCGCGGGATGGGACATGTGCAAGCTCACGAAGACGGACAGCGCCGTCCTATCGTTATATCTGGAGATGCAATACGTGAACGAGATCATGGCGCGCGGCTATGCGGTCCGTCCGAATCTCGATGTGCCCGCGCCCGTCCGATCGAAACTCACGGGTTGAGGGATTCCGCGACCGGCGTCCGCACGATTCCGTCGAGTTCGTCCGCGCGACGCTCCATCGTCGTGGCCTTCTGGAAGAGATACCGCGAGCGGTCCTGAAGTCGGTTCGCTTTCACGCGCGCTCTCGCGGCCTTGTGTCGCAGCTTCGCGGCCTTTGCGCGATCCCGGAGTTCGTGCTCGGGCGCCCTCGGCCGAGGCGACGGCGGGAACACGGCACGCTGCGACGGCGCAGACGTCGGCACGCTGTCCTGGCCTGACCCCATGGCGCCTCGAACGCCGCGGGCGGGGATAAGAGTTGTGGGGTGCGCACCGCGCAACAGGAAAATAGCGGCCCGTCGTTCCATCCGATCCGTGAAGGTCTACGTCGAAGCGTACGGTTGCACCCAGAATTACGGGGAAGCCCGGCTCATGCAAGAGGCTCTGCTCCGGAGCGGCCATAGGATCACGACCGAGGAGGCCGATGCAGACGCTCACGTCCTCGTGACGTGCACGGTGGTCGAGACCACGGAGAGGAAGATGGCGCGCCGCATGGCGGAACTGGCGGCGTACGAGAAGCCGTTCGTCGTCGCGGGCTGCATGGCCGCGGCCCAGAGGGACCGCATACAATCCATCGTACCGCGAGCCAAGCTGCTGCCGCCGCGAAAGTGGCCGCAGATCGTCGAGCTGCTCGGTGCGGGAACGGCGTGCGGCGACCGCGCGGCGGAGATCGAGTCGACCTCATTCGGTTGGAGGGACGCAATCGTCCCGATCGCCCAGGGATGCGCGGGCCGTTGCACGTATTGCATCACGCGGGTCGCCCGCGGGCGGGTCGCTTCGTACCCCATCGATGCGATCGTCGCGGAGGTCCGTCGGCACGTCGAGCGTGGCGTCAGGGAAATCAAGCTCACGGGTCAGGACACCGGGGCGTACGGCCTCGACGCCGGCACGAACCTTGCCGCGCTGTTGCGAGCCGTCGACGCCATTCCGGGCGAATTCCGCGTCCGAGTCGGCATGGCGGACCCCTTGACGGTCCACCCGATCCAAGACGATCTCGTGGACGCATACGCGTCTGAAAAGGTGTTCAAATTCCTGCACCTCCCCGTCCAAAGCGGAGACGACGGTATCCTCGAGGCGATGCGCCGGCAGTACACCGTTTCGGAGTTCGAGGAAATCGTCCGGACATTCCGCCGCGCGTACCCGGACATCACTCTCTCGACCGACGTCATCGTGGGCTTTCCCGGCGAATCCGAGGAGCAGTTCGAAGCCAGCATGGAACTCATCCGCCGAGTGCGACCGGACATCGTGAACGTCACTCGCTTCTCCCCGCGCGAAGGCACGCCCGCCGCAACGATGCCCGGACAGATCGTGGGATGGAAAGTGAAGGATCGTTCGCGCCGCCTCACGCGACTTCGGTTTCAGATTTCCCGCGACGGGAACGAGCGATTCGTCGGGCGGGAGGTCGAGGTGCTCGTCACGGAGCCGGGCAAGCCGGGCACCGTGCTTGCGCGGACGCGGGAATACCGACAAGTCGTCTTGCGGGAACCCGCGACGATCGGCGAATTTCTCCGGGTGAAAATCGATGGCGCGCGGGCGACGGATCTCTCCGGTCACGTGTTGACCAATGAACTTTATACGCCCGTGCAAATCCACGCTGGCAGCCCCGTGGTGTAGTGGCCAAGCATTCGGGTCTTTGGAACCCGCGACGGCAGTTCGAATCTGCCCGGGGCTATCGGATGAAGGCCCGTGCACAGCTCCGTCTCACGTTCGACGATGCGGCCACCGCCAGGGCCGTGGCGTCATCCGTCTCCCTGGACGACGAAGGGTACATTGAGACCAGACGGCGTGGACGGACGATCACTGCGAAGGCGACGGCGGACGGCCCGATGAGCCTGCTCCACACCCTCGACGACTACCTCGCCTGCGTCAGCGTCGCGGAGCGGACGGCGCGGGAGGCACGCCCTCCCGAACGTGCGCGGCGACGCCGCGCTTGAAGGCGAGCATCTCCCGTCGGTTCATCGTCGCTTGCGCGACGGCGCACAGTTCGTCATCGGGCGAGACGACGAGCGCCTCGTCCCCCGGACGAATCTCAGGATCTGCGTCCCGCACGAACTTCGCGAAGACATTCTTCCCCTCGCGATGGAATGGGACGGCGTCATCCTCAACGACAATCCGGAGCTGCGGGGCGGGGAATGCGTTGCTCAGGCGACGGGCACCCGCGGCTTTCAACGTGAACCATCCGTCCTCCGCGCGCAGGGAGAGAACATGTTCGCCATTCACGTGGACGTTGCGAATCTTGCCCGTGTTCTTCGAAATCACGTAAGATACGGTGCCGGTCAAGAGCGCGTCTGCCGCACCACGCCCGAACTGGAAGTCGGCCGTCGCTCGGATCCGCAGCGCGCTCCAATCGACCGTCCGTGCGCCCGGGGCCCGGGTCCGGAGTTCGTCGAGGGTCGTCTCGCCCTCCCAGAGAAGTCCGAAGGAGAATCCGGCGCCCGCGGCCCATTCCCGGAAGAAGACTTCCGCCGCCTCGAGGGCCTCCAGGTCAAGCGCCTCCGGGACGATCGTCTGGCACATCGGCCAGACGTGATCGAGCTCGAGGGGCACGGGACCCCACACCGACTTGACCGCGATGTGCACGTCCGCCACCTGGAGAGCCTGGTCGACGACGTGAGCGATGCGCTCGCTGAACGGTCGGCCGCCCTCGGGGAAGACGAGGAGGCCTTTCGCGGGAGGCGCGCTGTACCGTTCCGCCAGCCTCCGTCGGAACCGGTGGAGGATCGGGCGGTGCGCGGTCTCCGGGCCGACGTAGTGCAGCGCTCCATGCCGGGAGACCGGCTCGAACTCTTCCAGGAATTCGTTGTGCCGCCGCAACTCCCGCACGGCGTCGAGCAGCGCCGGATGGGCCCTGGCCCGGCGCTCGGCGAGCCCCCACAGGTCGCCCTCGACAATCGCCTGGCGGACCTCGCGGATCGCCCCGAAGCACGCGTGCAGATTGTGCTCCGCGAGGAGGATCTCCTCGGCCGCGATCTTCTCCATGGGATGCGCCATGCATACGGGACAGAGGCAACCGCTCTCCCGGACATCGCTCGCGCGGCGCGTGCCGTCGGGGAAAAGCATGCGACCGTCGCGGGCATACTTCGCGTACGAGGCGGAGTCAAAGAGGTCGCACCCCAGGAGGGCCGCGAGGGGGAAGACCAGCGGATGGCCCGCGCCGAACAGGTGGACGGGCTTCGCGGGATCGAGGCCTTTCTTCGACGCGATGATCACGCGAACGAGATCCCGGAACCGGTATGCCTCCAGGAGGGGCACGACGCCTCCGATCGCGCACACGGCCACATCGAGGGACGACACCGATCTCGCGCAGCGCTCGCGGAGGTCGGCGTGGAGGCCACCCTGGACGGCGCCGACGAGGGCCATCTCCCCGCGGAGAGAGACCGCCTCTTGGGCGCGGCGGAGCGTTTCGTCGACGTCCTTCGCGGCGCGGTTGTGGTCATGGCCCGGCTCCGAGAACACGTCGAGCATCGTCCCGAAGTCGGCGTGGATCGCCTTCTGGAAGGCCATGACCTCCGCGTTCGTGACGTCGACGTCGCCGTACACGTGGGATTGGAACGCCCCGGAATCCGTCATGACCGCCCCGGGGAAACCCAGGAACTGGTGGATGCCGAGCCGCACGATCGCGTCCCGGCCTGGGGACTTCCCGAGGATGTACGCGTTCGTGATCAGGATCTGCGCGCCAAACCGAGTCGCCAGGTCCCCGGGAGGGACGATCGGCCGGTTCGGGTTGACGACCGGGGCGAGGGTCGGCGTCGCGACCCGGCCGTGCGCCGTCTCGAGCACCCCGATCCGGGCGAGCCCGTCGCGCTCCCGGATCTCGAACATGCGCGGCCATCGGAGCACCGCGAATAAGGCTTTTCCGCGGCTTCGCGCACCTCCCCGGAAGGGCTATGCCTCGCGCGCCGGCTCCGCCCCCGAGCATGCTCCGCGAGACGTTCGTTCACATCCCGGGAGTGGGCTACCGGACCGAGGAGCGGCTCTGGCGGAAAGGAATCCGCACGTGGGATGATTTCTCCGTGGCATCGAAGCCGCGCCGCGTGCCCGCGCGCGTCCTGCGTCGCATCGGGGACGAGATCGTCCGGTCCGACGAGGCGTTGCGCCGAGGGCGGCATCGCTACTTCGCGCGGAATCTCCCGCCCCGGGATCATTGGCGCGCCTGGCCCGAGTTCGCGAACGCAATCGCCTATCTGGACATCGAGACGACCGGGCTGTCGATCGGTCGGGACGCGGTGACGGTGGTCGGAGTGTTCGACGGGACGAGGAGACGATCGTTCATCCAAGGCGACAACCTGGAAGATCTTCCCGCGGCCATGGAACGCGTGAAACTCCTCGTCACCTTCAACGGCTCTCGCTTCGACGTGCCGTTCCTTCGGAAGGCGTTCCCCCGGATGGCCCTGGACCAGATCCACCTCGACCTCGTGCATCCGCTGCGGCGACTCGGATTCGTCGGCGGCCTCAAGGCGATCGAGTCGCAGGTCGGGATCCTGCGGAGCGAGGAGACGACGGGCCTCGGGGGCTTCGACGCGGTGCGGCTCTGGCACGCGTTCGACGCGGGCGATGACGACGCCCTGGACCTACTCCTCGAATACAATATGGAGGACGTGGTCAACCTGGAGCCGCTCGCGAAGCTGGCGTACGAGGGCTTGCGATCGTTGTGCCTGTATGGTGGGTTCGTGACGGCCGATCGACTTCCGCAACGATCGAAGCCACCCGGCGAGGGTTCCTCAGAAAAACCGCAGCTGAGGGGCTACGTCGGACGGGCTCGTTCGATTCCGTGCGCCCGTCAGGCGAAGATTACACCGTCGAAGAGAGTCCGTGGAGGTTCATGACCTGCTCGGTGACCTCGTTCTCGAGTCCCGCGGCGACGCCGATCGAGGCCAGCACGACGCGGGCTCGAAGCTTTCCATCCTCGAACGTGATATGGACGGACCTGAGGCGAGATCGATAGAGCTGCGGCCCTCTCCCATTCCGGGAAGGCTCCGCCCGCTCGCCGTACACGAGGCCCAATCCCTCGAGTTCCTTGATCCGGCGGTAGCATGCGGCGATCGGAATTCCGAACCGGCGACCGAGCTCGATAGCCGATGCCGGGCGATCGAACGTTCCCAGTAGGATTCGTGCGGAGTACTCGTCCATGATTGTCTGGGTCACCTGCAGAGCGTCCATGAGTACCTACTCCCGTTTGAGCGCAAGGATTCGCGCGACCAGGTTCGTGATCTCGTCCGCCTCGAACGGCTTGTTGAGATAGCCGATCGCTCCGCGGCGCACGCTCTCGATCTCGGTGAAGGTGTCCCCGAAAGCCGTCATCAGGATCGCCCGCAGCCCGGGCTTCGCGCGGCGCGCGGACTCGATGAGCTCGACCCCGTTCGGGCCGGGCATCCGGAAGTCGGTCAGAAGCAGGTCCACTGCGCGGTTCCGGAGCTCCTCCATGGCCTCCGGCGCGTTCGCGGCCGTCACGACGGAATACCCGACCAGTTCGAACAGCTCCGCGAGGTTCTCTCGCACCCCGTCGTCGTCGTCGACGACCAAAATGCAAGATCCCGCAGCTCGGGTCTCCGGAGGCAGGGTAATCATCGTCCTTCCCGTGTCGATGGGGGCGGGCGATTATATATAGCGGCCAGTCGAGGCGACTTGACAAGCCATCGGCAGCGAGCGTCGCGCCTGAATCACGATTTTGAGATCAGGAGCGACGGCGGCTTTCGGTCCGACAGGGCCCGGACGACCTGCCACGCCCGCTGCCCGGCCTCCGTGACCGCGTACCGGCCGCCGTCGCCCTTCGCGAGGAGCCCGTCCGACAGCAGTTTTTGGAGGTGAAAGGAAAGCTTGGACGACGAGTCGACGAAGTTCTTCTTCAGGATTCCGGAGTACGCCACGGGTCCGGACGCGACCACGTAGGCGACCACCGCCCGCCGGATCGGGTTGGCAAGGGATTCGAGCATCGCCTGGAGCCCCTCGGAGGGGACGCTGTCCTTCTGAACCTGCTCTGCGAGCTCCCGGTCCATGGACGCCAAGACGAGGGCTCCCCCCTTCGCCCCGCACCGGCCGTTCATGTGTCGGACCCAGGCCTTCATGTCCCCGAGACCGTGGACGGCCTGCAAGAGGGAGAGGTCCGCCGCGTAGACGACCGGCCGATCGACCCGTCCGACATGGGCCTCGATCGCGCCGTTCAATTGGAACAGCTGGTTCGCCGCGAAGACGTTCGGCGGACGGCCCTCTTCGTCGATCCGCAGAACGAGGGTCGCCCCGGTCGGAGGTTGAGCGCGAGGGCCCACGACGGCGAGGAGCACCTTCCGGGTCGCGGCATCCGAAAGGACCCGGGCGATCGCGCCCTCGGCCGCGGGCGCGCCGAGCAAGGTTCGGGCCCGTAGCTCCTCCTGAACCGTCTGGAGCGTCCGCCGGAGGGTGTCGACCTCATACGGCTTCTCGACGAAGTCGACGGCACCGGCTTTCATCGCCTCGACCGCGGCATCGATCGTCCCTTGGCCCGTAATTACGACGACGGCCGTCTCCGGCCGGGCGACCCGAAGGCGGTGAAGCACTGCCAGCCCGGACGCCTTGGGCATCCTCAGGTCTAGCAACGCCGCGTCGAACGATTCTCGCTCGACGAGACGCAGCGCCTCTCCGCCGTCCGATGCACCGACCACCTCATGCCCGTCCTCGCGGAGCAAGACCACGAGCTCGTTCCGCAGGACCGCGTCGTCATCGGCGACCAGGATCTTCATCGACGTCCCCTCGGGGGAGCAGGACGGTGAACGTGGAGCCAACGCCCGGCTCGGAGGTCGCCTCGATCGTACCGCCGTGGCCCGCGACGATGTGTTTCGCAAGAGGTAGGCCGAGCCCGAGTCCTTCCCCGCGAGGCTTCGTCGTGTATGTGGGATCGAACACCCGGCCCAAGACGTCCGGCGACATTCCGATCCCCGTGTCGGAGATCACGATCGCGAAGGAGCCCGGGCGTTCCTCGAGGCGCACTCGGACCGACCCGCGGTCCGTCGCGTCGATCGCGTTCTTCACGAGGTTCACGACGGCTTCTTGAAGCTGCAGCGGATCTCCCTTCATCCGCAGGGGCACCTCCCCGAGGCTCACCTCGATCGGCACGCCTTTCTTCCGATAGGTGCGCACCTGGTCGAGCGCCGCCTCGACGATTGAACGAAGGTCCGAGTCGATCGCCTGGATTTGTTGGTTCCTCGAGAGGCTCGTGAGATTCCGGATGATCTCCGCGGCCTTTCTTCGTTCCTCATTGATCTTGTCGAGCTTCTCGAGGACGCCGGCGGCTTTGGTCCGGCGCGCCGCCGCGTCCGAGAGGAGGGAAATGTTCGTGAGGGGTGTATTCAACTCGTGGGCGATGAACCCTGCGAGTTGCCCCAGCGTCGCGAGCCGCTCCGATTGCCGGAGCCGGTCCGCGGATTCCCTGAGGGCGGCCTCGGCGGCCTTCTTCTCCGTAATGTCCCGCACGACGACGACCACTTGGTCGTTGATGAGGGGGATGATCCGGGCCTCGAACTCCTTCCGACCGGCCTGCACCTCGAGGCCGTATTCAATGGTTGCGAGGGAATTCGTCCGAAGGACTTTCTGCATCGCCCGCGCGAACGGCTCGCCGACCTCCCGAGGGAGGACCTCGTGGATCCGGCGGCCCAGGAACGATTCCGGCGGGACGTACAGATCCGCATAGCGCCCGGCGTAGTAACCGAGGATCGTCCCATCCGCCGCGAGGCGGAAGTACAGGTCGGGGACGGCCCGGAAAATCGCCTGGAGCTCGGACGATGTCTGGACGAGGCTCTCCTTCGTCCGCCTCCGCTCGATGGCTCCGGCCACCTGCTCCGACACGAAATTGAGGATCGCCTTGTCTTCTTCCGCGAACCGAACACCTTCCGTGTAACTTTGGACGACGATCACCCCGATCGTTTTGCCGAGACTCGCCAGGGGCGCCCCGACCCAGTCCACGGACGCTGGTCCGACCGATTCGACCTCCCCCGCGCGCACGAGCTCCTCGAACACCGTCTGGGAGGCGAGGAGCGGGCGTCCGCTCCGCAACACGTATTCGGTGAGGCCACGGCCCAGCTTCTGGGGCGGCGGAGGGCTCTCCTCTTCATCCACGAAGTACGGGAAGCTGAGGGTCTGGGCCCCGTCGTCGTACAGCGCGATGTAGAAATTCGTGGCGGGCATCAATCCGCCGACGACCTCGTGGATGTGCCGATACAGTTCCGGAAGGTCCCTCGCGGCGTTCGCCGCCTCGGAGATCTTGTACACCGCGGACTGGATCGCCTCGGCCTTGCGTTGCTTCGAGACGTCCATCACGGAACCGATCATGCGAACCGGGTGTCCGGAGGCGTCGTGGAGGACGTACCCGCGGTCGACGACCGTGGCATACGTGCCATCCTGACGGCGGAATCGATATTCGGCGCTCCACACGGACCCGCCGGTCCCGATCAGATCGTCGACGCTGGCCCCGACCCGCCCCCGGTCGTCCGGATGGAGGCGTTCCTCCCACCACGTCCCGGTGGGTTCGACGTCTTCCGCCCGATACCCGAACATCGCGGCCAAGTTGTCGTTCATCCACATGCCGTCCGTCTGGAGATCCCAGTCCCAAACGACATCGTTCGTCGCTCGACCGAGGAGCAGGAACCGCTCCTCGCTTCTTCGGAGGCTCTCCTCCGTCCGGGTGCGCTCGGACACGTCGAACGCCACCCCGATCGTCCCGAGGATCGCGCCTTCTTTGGAACGGAGCGGCTCCATGTGCACGTCGTACGTTCGGCCTTGCCACTCGATCTGCGTCGCGACGCTCTCGCCGAGGAGGGCGCGCCGGTGGGAGACGATCGGCTCGATGTCATCGTCGTGGATGTTGAAGTACTCGTACACCGAGAGACCCCGCTCCCCCGAGCGGGGAAGGTCGAGACCCCGGAACCCAGTCCCCATCGCGGACGTCACCCGGAGATCCCGGTCCGTGCTCCACAGGAGGACGGGCGCCTGCTCGAGGACGAGCTTCAGGCGCGCCTGGCTCTGGGACAACTGTTCCTCGACCGTTTTCCTCGCGGTGACCGCCTGGGCCTGGGTCTGCTCCGTCTCGACGAGGCGCTTTCGATTCCGCGCCTCGACGACATGCTCCTCGACGATGGCCGGGAGCAGCTCGTTGTACCGTGGCGTCTTCACGATGTACGATTGAGCTCCGGACTCCATCGCTTGAAGGGCGGCCTCTTCGCCCCCCAACGGCACGACGAAGATGATCGGCGTCCCCGGGAGCCGACCGCCGAGGGCCCGCAGGAGTTCGATGCCGCTCCCATCGCGCAGCTTGCTTCCGATCACGACCGCGTCAAAGTGATACTCGAGCGCGAGCTGCAAACCCTGTTTCCGAGAGGCCGCGGTCCGGACGATCCAGCCTTTGCGGGTCAAGGCCGCGATGCTCAGAATCTGGTGATCTTCGTTGCCGTCAACCACGAGGACGGCAACGGGGGCTGCGCTGTTCGCCCCCGCGACCTCAGAGGGAGTCGTCTGGGCCATGGTGGATCGGTGGGCGCCTGAGCCGACGCGAGGATGCCCTCGCGCGGGACGTCGCGCAGTTCCCCGGCCGGTATAAAGGACTAGCGGGGACATTCGCGGTTTCGTCACTTAATTCGCAGGCGGTCCGTGGACGTATCCCGAAGAAGTGACGTATCACCCTACGCCGTCCCGCTGACGGCCCGCGTCACTTCGAACGCCCCATCTTCGAACGAGAACGCGTAGTACCCGGTGTCGTGCTTCGTGCCTCGCATCTTCACGACCCGCAGGCGACGTTGCACGAACAGATCGGACGTCGAGTGCATCTCGAGGGCCAGAATCCCATCCGCCAGGTATGCCTCTTCGGGCGATGACCCGCCGGTCCCGAGGTCGAGCGGTCTTTCCGAAATCAGGAACGTCAAGGGGCCGAGGTCCCGCAGCCACTCGAAGAGGAAGTAGAGTTCGGACCGGCGATCTTGCATCTTCGCCATCGTCTCGAGGACGTCGAGCGAGTCGACGACGAGGACTGAGACCGGATCGGCCTTCATCACGTTCTTGCAGTACATCTTGAACAGTTCGAGCCAAGTGCCGCGGCCCTGGAGGTAGCTCAGGTTCTTTCGGATGTTCCCCTGCGGACTTCCGGCTTTCTTGGAGCGCGTTCTGATACAGAATCGAGTACGTGAGAGAGGACTTCATCGTCCCCGGCGCTCCGCTCACGAGGACGACGTACCCTTCCGGGACTCCACCATTGAGGACGTCGTCGAAGCCCCGCACGTAGGTCTTGACGCGATTCCGACTCATGACGCGCCCTCCGGGTCGGATGTATGCGCGCGTCGGCCTAAGCCTTTTCCTCCGAGAGGTCAAGCGCACAATCTTCAAATAGACTCGGGCCGCTGGGCCGCGCATTGTCGGACGATGTCCTCGGCGCAATCGTCGCGACGGCCCGCGTGATCGGGGCGCTCGTCCTCCTGTTCTTCCTGCCGGGGTTTCTCCTCATCAATGCGCTCTATCCCCGAAAAGGGGAGCTCGACCGGGAGTACGACGCCTTGTACCGGGTGACCCTTGGGATCGTCCTGTCCATTGCCGTGACGGTGTTCTGGTCGTTCTTCCTCAACTCGCTCGGCATTAACGAAGCCACGGGTCTCGGCTACGTCGTGGGGCCCAACATTGCCGGCGGATTGATCGGGCTTTCCGCCGCGTTCTTCGTGCTCGGATGGTGGCGGGGCGCCTATCCTTGGATGGCCCGCGTGCATCCCGCCCTCGCGCGAGTGCCTAAGCCCGGGCCCGGCGAACTCCTGACGGAGGATGAGCGGGATCATCGCGTGCGCCTGAAGCTCCAGAAGCTCGCCGAGAAGCGCGAGGCGCTACGGCGAGCCATCAAGGACGCCGAGCGGCGGATGCGCCTGCAATCGGCCGACGCACAGTCCCACTATGAAACGCTCCGCGACAAGTCGCGTGCGGAGCTCCGGAGCGTCGAAGCGGAGTTGAAGAAACTCGAAGAGGAGCGGGCCGCGGAACTCTATTGACGAGGCCGAACATGGACTACAAGCTCGTGATCGCAGTGCGCTCGGACCTCGACTTGTCCCGAGGGAAGCTTGCGGTTCAGGTGGCCCACGCCGCCGTGATGGCGGCCCTCGAGGCGAAGGCCCGCCACCGGAAGTGGTTCGCGGAATGGATCGCGGAGGGCCAGAAGAAGGTCGTCGTGAAGGGTGGCTCCCTCCCAGAACTCCGTGGGCTCCAAGCGAAGGCTCGCTCGATGCACTTGCCAACGGCGCTCGTGGAGGACGCGGGCTTGACGGAGCTTCCGCCCGGCACGGTCACGTGCGTCGGAATCGGGCCGGGTCCGAACGCGATCGTGGACCAGGTCACCGGCCATCTCCCGTTGATGTGACATGAAGGCGAAGTCTCGCTTCCTCGGGATCGACGACGCCCCCTTCCGATTTTCGGACGAGACCGTTCCGGTCGTCGGAGTCGTCGTGCAGGCGCCGTCGTACATCGAGGGCGTCCTGACCACACTGGCCGAAGTCGACGGGCACGATGGGACGGACCGGATCGCCGCGATGGTGCGGCGTTCGCGGTACCTCGCCGGGCTCGCGGCAATCCTGATCGACGGGACCGCGGTCGGCGGCTTCAACGTCATCGACATTGACGCGCTCCACCAGGCGGTCGACCGTCCGGTTATCACGGTCACCCGGAAAAAACCCAATCTCGATTCCATCGAAACCGCATTGCGCCGCCGTTTCGACGACTGGAAGGAACGGCTCGCGATCATTCGGCGGCACGAGATTGAGTCCATCCGCACCGAGCACGGGACCCTCTGGGTGACGTATGTGGGTGCGAAGCCGGACGACGTCCAAAATGCGCTCTCCCTCACCACGGTTCGGGGCGTGCTGCCCGAACCGCTCCGCGTCGCTCACCTGATCGCCGCAGGAATCATCCGCGGCGAGTCTCGCGGTCGCGCATGACCGCCGACGAACTTCCGACCTCTCACTTGATGGGAAACCGCAGGAGCGCGGCGATCCCGCCAAGGGCCTCCAGCTTCTGGCCCGCTTCGTGGTGTCGGCTCACCAGGACGACGGCCCCTCGAGCGGACTCCGTGGACCGCATGAGGTCCTCGATTCCGGGATTCCTCACGACCGCATCGCTCACCAGGAGAGTCTCGACCGCGCCGGCATCAACCGCCTCGGCAACTTCCGCGGGTCCGTACGCGCACGGCTGGTTCGTCGCAATCGCCTCAAGCAGCTTCTCGACGAGCCGCGTCTCGTAACCGACCCGACTGTCTCCGAAGACCTTTGCGCCCACGCCGGCTTTGAGCGCCTCCTGAATCCCTTGCATCCCCGGGTGGGCCGTACCGTGCGTATGGACTTTCGAGGCGAGGGCCGGCTCCCTCACCTTGACGTATTCCAAGAACGCGTCGCGCGTGAACCCGGGTCCTACGAGGACGAGCGCCTCTCCGAGTTCAATGGCGCGCAACTTCGCGAGAATCTCGTCAAAGTATACGGATCGAGCGTCCCCCGACGGGAACATCTTGCCGTGGCCCGGAGCGCGGATGGTCGCCAATTCCCGAACGCCGTATTGGCGGAGCTGCGCGAGGAGGGCTTCTTCGTCGTCCAGCGAAAGGAAGGCGACCAGGGGCTTCTGCGCCGCAGCAACGGCCTCCTCGATCCGCCGCAGCTCATGCGGGTGCCATGTCTTGATGACCGATAGGACGTCATCGACCGCGACGTTCAACGTGTGGTGCCGCCCCAGGTCTTGCGGTCCCTCGACGATGACGCCGGTGATTCGCAGGCGGTCCGAGAATGCCTGGAACTCGACGCTCTCCACCCGGATCGTGAGGGTGACGCGGACCTTCTCGCCCCGTTCCGGCCGGACCTTGTCGGTCTTCACTTCCTCGCGGCGGTACGTTGAGGCGCGAACGAGGTCTCCGGGGAGGATCAAGTTGTGAAGATGCCACAGGTCGTCGGCGTTCTCGACGCGAAGCTTGATCTCGCCCGTCTTTGGGTCGCGATGGAGGACGCGCATTCGCAGACGCGCCATGGAGCGCCTCCTTATTTCTGCATGTCGAAGGCGCCGGCATTGCTCCTGCGTAATCGCGTGACCCACGAAGCTTAAGCGCCGACCAATCCATCCGAATTCGGTGGAACGGTACCTCCTTCGCGCGGATCTCCAAGGGTACTCGTATCGCGAGATTTTGGAGGTGAGGCGCGGGGCCGTCCGACTTCTCCACCCGTCCGGAAGGGCCCGACGTCTCTCGCGATGGACATCGACGCTGTTCGCGCTCGGTTATCTGTTCGTCCTCGGATCGTTCATGGGGACTGCTGGCAACGCCGGGGGCTTGCTCGTTTCCGGAATCGTTGGCCTTGTCATTGCGGCCGGCTTCATCGCGTTCTTCTTCGCGGGCCTCATCGTCCTCCTGCTTTGGTGGGACGACCGGAACCTGCCAATCCTTGCGGAAAACCCAGACGCCGCGAGGCCGGTCGAGGTCCTTGGCGTGACTTCGTACGGCACTTTCCAAGAAATTCGCGCGCGTGTGGACGGACAGGAATGTCGAATAGCGGTCCACGCGTCGAAGGGCCGTTTCGCCGAAGTCCTCCGCTTCGCCGGGATCCCCGGCCTCCAGGTCTGATGCGCTCGGCCCCAGAAGCGATGCGGGATGAAGGCTAGCCCACGCCGACTCACATGAGGACGCCATATCCAATGAGCCGCCACTTTCCGCCGATGCGGCGCGACACCGCGACTCTCTGGCCAGGCTCCGCGACGACGGGGATCTTGAGGGCCATGTCCGCCCGGTTTTCCCGCGCGGAGGTCACGACGCCCACGGTCGTCGCCGTTCCGACCGACACCATGAGCGGCTCCGACGTCTTGATGCCCTCGACCTTGAGCTCCTCCGGGACCCCGACGACCCGCTCCAACAGGTTGACCTCGACGGTCATCTTCATCAGGATCTCCGGGAGACCAGCCGGCGGCGCGACGACCCGACCGACGAGGCCGTCCGCCTTCGTGAGCACGGGATCGAGATTCGTCCCGATTGCGATGAGCCCGCCCGGTCGGACCTCTTTTCGCGCGGAACCGCCCGTGTGCAGGGACCGGATCGTCGTCGTGATGTTCTTCCACTCCGTCTTGTTGCCGAGGGTCACCTGTCGGCCGGGCGAGATCTCGATCTCCTCCCCGACTTTCATGCGGCCTTGCATCAGGCTCCCCCCGAGCACACCTCCGACGATCTTCTCCGGAGGGATGCCCGGCTGATTCACGTCGAACGACCGGGCGACGTACATCTTCGCCGCCTTCGTCTCGTCGTGTGGCGGCGTCGGGATGACTTTCTGGATCATCATGAGGAGGGCGTCGAGGTTCACGTCATGATGAGCGGACACAGGGACGATGGGCGCGCCGTCGGCGACGGTCCCCTTGACGAACGCCTGGATCTGACGATAGTTCTCTTCCGCCTGCTTCGGGTCGACGATGTCGATCTTGTTCTGCACGATCACGATCTTGTCGACGCCGATGATGCCGAGGGCCATCAGGTGCTCCTTCGTCTGCGGCTGAGGGCATTCCTCGTTCGCCGCGATCACGAGGAGGGCCCCATCCATGATCGCCGCGCCGCTGAGCATCGTGGCCATCAGCGTCTCGTGGCCCGGGGAGTCGACGAACGACACGATTCGTTGCAGTTCGCCTTTCACGTTGTGCGTCTTGCAGATCTCCGTGTTCTGGTATGCCGCGGGCTCGGCGTCCTTCGGACACTTGTAAATCGCCATGTCCGCGTAGCCCAGGCGGATCGAGATGCCTCGCTTGATCTCCTCGCTGTGGCGGTCCGTCCGCTCCCCGGTGAGACGTTCCGTGAGGGTCGACTTGCCATGGTCGACGTGGCCGACGACGCCGATGTTGACCTCCGGCTGGCCCGGGACCTTCATCGCGCCTGCTCCTGCCACGCGTCCTCAATCGATTTCGGTCCGCGCACGACGATCTTCAGGTTCAGCTGAAGGATGTCGGGCGACACCGTGTTTCCGCGGACGGTCTTCTTCTTGCGCATCCCCGGTCGGACAGGATGGAAGCCGACGCCGCCGCTCAGGAGGAGGCGCTTCCGTCGCGGCCCGGGCAGGTCGGTCCGCATCGGAAATCCGTCTTTGTCGCTCCCTCCGGTGATCTGAAGCTTGTAGCCAGGCAGTCCGACGTACAGGCCGTCGAGGTCCTCCCCGATCTTCTTGCCGATGAGCGCGTTCGCGTAGTGACCCGTGATGTCCTTCTTGTACGCCTTCCCGGTCTTGGGGTCGGCGATGACCGCTTTGAACTCCGCCATGGAATCCCCTCAGAGAGAGATGCGTCCATGCGGGGCTTTCACATAAGACTTCCGCCGCGCGCCTCCCGCGGCGACGGAATCGGCGTCGATGCAGCCTTCAACGCAAGGTCGGGAAGAGCCCGAGGATCTGGCCGCATTCCCGATACACCTCGACGACTGCCCGGCCCTCGGCCGCGGACATGCCCCGCACCTCGGAGACGGCCTCGGTAAGCTGTTGGAGCCGATAGATCGCATCGCGCGTGTTCAGGTCGTCATCCATCGCCTTGAAGAAACCGTCCCGGGTCCGCTCGACCAAGGCCGCGACTTTCCCGGCGGTCCCCGGGCCGGCCGCGGTCCGCGCGGATTCGATGGCGGCCCGCATCGCATCGTATTCCTTGCGCGTCCGCGCGAAGCACTCCACGTCGTACTCGACGTCCTCGCGATACGGGGCTTTCAGCAAACAGAGCCGGACGACCTCCCCGGGGTAGTCGCGGAGGACCTCGCGGATCGTCACGAAGTTCCCGAGGCTCTTCGACATCTTCTCCTGCTCGAGGGTGACAAAGCCATTGTGCATCCAGGTCCGCGCCCACTCCACGCCCCAGGCGCCCTCGCAGATCATCGCCTCGCTCTCGTGGTGCGGGAACTTCAGGTCGACGCCGCCTCCGTGGATGTCGAGGGGCGCTCCGAGATACTTGTACGCCATCGCGTTGCACTCCACATGCCAGCCGGGGCGACCGTCGCCCCAAGGGCTCGGCCACGATGGCTCGTCTCCCTTCGACCGCTTCCAGAGGGCGAAGTCGAGCGGATCCTCCTTCGGGCTCGCGGCGGCGGGCGACTCGACCACGATGTCCTCGAACTTCTGGTGCGACAAGATCCCGAACGAGTGTTTCGCCTTCCGCGTCCGGAAGTAGACCTCCCCGTCCACCGAATACGCGTAACCGCGGTCGACGAGACGGGCGATCAGGGCCGTGATCTCCGGAATGTGCTCGCTCACCTTCGGCATGTGGTCCGCCCTCCTCACGTTCAGGGCGCGCATGTCGTCCAGGAACGAGTCGATGTAGTGTTGAGCGTACGCGAGGGGGGCCTGCCCGGCCTCTTTCGCCCGGCGGATGATGACCTCCTCGATGTCCGTGAAGTTCTGGACGTACGTGACGCGATGGCCCAAGAACTCGAGATACCGGCGCGCCGTGTCGAAATCGATGTACGACCGGGCGTGGCCGAGGTGGCTGTAGTCGTACGTCGTCGGGCCGCAGACGTACATCTTGACGACGCCGGGAGTGAGAGGTGCAAACGGTCCCTTCTTCCTGGTGCGGGTGTTGTACAATCGAAGGACCATGAGGTCGCAAACGCGGCCACGGGAGCCGCGCTATTAAGCCCTTTACCCGCCGAATCGAAACGGTTTGCGCCGGTCACGAGAACACACGCATCGAAACCTATTTCGTGCGCCGGGATTTGTCATCGTCCGGCTGGGCCGATAGATCAGCGGAAGATCGCCGCCTTCGCAAGGCGGAAGCCGTGGGTTCAAATCCCACTCGGTCCACTTCCACCCGCCGCCCTGTCGACCGGAGTACAGACCACGAATCGAAGGCGCAGGCCGTAGGAATTCTGGGGTGCCACAAGTCGGATGGAAAGGCCGTGTGCGTTCGCGACGGTTGTCGTCCAGCCTCGAAAATCCGGTCTAGGCGGTCTCTCTCGCAATCACGACGCTCTTCGCGCGAGGGGCTGCTTCGGGGGCATCCTGCTCGAGATACGTGAGGTAACCGGAGCCAACGTTGAAGTGAACGACGGAGGGTTTCTTCTCCAGGTCGACGATTGGCTTGCCGGACTTCCGCTTCATGGAATGTCCCTTCGAGGGATTCAGTTCCCCGGGACGGCTTAAAGGGTGTTCTGCCAAATTCACTCTCGATAAGCGTAACACAGCCCCGCCGACCGAAACGACGTTCTGGCCGGGTCCGCGGCGTTTCCGGCAAACCTATAAGGCCAACGGGGGACCAATTATTACCTGAGGAAGTGGAGGACTAAATGATCACAGTCCAGAAGCTTGCGCAGGCCATTGCGAAACGCCTTGGCGGCACCGAGGCGGAGGCCCTTGCGGAGTCGCGCACGGTGATGAGTTACTTCGGTTTCCGGAGCGTGATCATCGACAACGCGATCCATCCGGACGACCGGAAGGTCTTTTACGCGCTGCACGACGCCGGCTTGCTTCAGAGCTTCTGGGAGACCGTCCCCTTGTTGGACGGCCGGAACTGGCGAATCTTCTACTGGTCGCTGAACGAAGCGGATCTCGACCGCATTCTGGTGGACGAAGAGGCCCCTCCCGAGGAGCCGGTCTACAAGTCTCTCCCCGATGAAGCTTGGGGCCGTCCAGCGGCGGGCGCGTAAGCTAGTCCGGCCAGGCCCGCGCGCCGACGAGCGGCACGAAGGCACACGGCGTTCCTTCCCGGATCTCGAGGTTGCCGTCGGCCTTCCGGGTTGCGACAATCAGGACCTGCCCGCTCCGCAGCCCGATCGGGGCGACGATTCGTCCGCGGGACGACAGCTGGTGCCGCCATGGATCCGGGATCTCCGGGGCGCCGGCGGTCGCCAAGATGCAGTCGTACGGAGCCTTCTCGGGATAGCCGAGACTGCCATCTCCGACGACGACGGTCACGCCTGCGTAGCCGGTCCGGGCGAGGTTCGACCGCCCCCATTCCGCCAGCCGGGGGATCCGTTCGATCGACACGACATTCTCCGGCCCGACGATGTGCGCGACGAGGGCCGCATGGTACCCGGACCCCGTCCCGATCTCGAGCACGTGATCCCCCGGCGCTAGCCGAGCTTCCTCCAGCATGATCGCAATCATCGAAGGCGCGGAAATCGTCTGGCCTCGCCCGATCGGCAGCGGCAAGTCGGCGTAGGCGTCGTCGGCGTCCTCGGGACGGACGAACGCCTCCCGGGGCACGGCCAGGAACGCGTCCCGAACCCGCGAATCCTGAACGTACCGCGAGCGGACCAGCTGCTCAACCATTCGAGTGCGTTCGGCTGCGAAATCCATCGCCTGACCTATCGACCGTCACCGCGGGCGCAGCCCATAAAATATCGGTCACGCCGGGACCAGGAGGGCGATCAGGATCGTCGAGAGGACGAGCGTCGCAGCGGTGACGGGAAGCCCTGCCTTCACGAAGTCTTTCATCGAGACGGTCACCCCGTCCCGGGACGCGACCTGCACGACGATGACGTTGCACGCGGCCCCGAGGATCGTCGCGTTCCCTGCGAGGGTCGAGCTCGCGGCGAGCCCGAGCCAGAGTTGTGTAGAGCCTCGCGGGACGACCGTCGCGAGCAAGAGGACCGCAGGCACGTTGCTGATCAGGTTCGACAGCAGCGCGGACAGGCCGACCAGCCAGACGAGACCGCCGGACTGGCCTCCCACCGTGGACGTGAAACCGCCCTGGATCGCGGCCGAGAGTCCGGAGACACGAACCCCCTCGAGCACGATGAAGAGGCCGACGAAGAACAGGATGATGCTCCAGTCCACCTTCGCGATCAGGGTCCGTGCGGTCGTCTTCGCAAAGAACGGCAGGAAAAAGAGGACGAACGAGCCGCCCGCGAGGGCGACCAACGGCAGCCAGACGGGGGTCGGGGCCGCGAAGAACGCGGCCGCCACGCCGACCGTCACCCCGAGCGTCACCCCGAGACCGGTCCGTTGAAGATGCACGGGCTCCACGGATCCGGCATGAGTTAGCGGGACCGCGAGGTCCTTCCGAAACACGAGCCAGACGAGGCCGATCGCGACCGCGAGGCAGGCGACCGTCACCGGGAGAAGATACGCGGTGAAGGTCAGGAACGGAATCCCGGACTGGATGGCGATGAACGCGTTTTGAGGGTTGCCGACTTCCGTCGCCACGCTTCCGACGTTCGCGGCGATCGCGACCGCGACGAGGTACGGCAGCGGATTCACCCGCAGAGCGCGCGTGCTCCGGACGACGACCGGCGTCACGAGCAGCGCGATCGTGTCGTTCAGGACGATCGCGGACAACGCGGCCGTTGCGACCATGAGCCACGCGAGGAACGAGGCCTGGCTCTTCGCCCGAACCGCAATCCGAGACGAAACGAGATCGAAGAATCCGCAGACCTCGAGCCCGGAGACGAGGAGCATCATGCCGACGAGGAGCACGATGACGTCGAGGTTGATCGCGAGGAGAGCCTGGGCGGGGGTGAGGACGCCGAGCACGAGCATCAGCGCGCCGCCGAGCATCGCCACCGCAGGTCGCTCGATGGGGAACCGACGGACGGTCCGCAATGAAATGAGGACGTAAGTGACCAGGAAGACCAGCGTCGCGGCGGCGAGCGTGTAATCGAAGGCCACGAGGGCCGCGGATGGGCCACCCCGCTATGGAACTTTGCGCGACCGGCTCGCACCGCACCGGGCCCGGGCTTGTCCCATTACACTTAAATAGCGTCACTCAATTTGCCGCATTCTCCGGCCCTTCGAACGAGTTGCGTACGGGAGGGACGGAGCGACTGAGTGCGAGAGAGGAGAAACCCGAATGCATCTGAGCGGACACCGGGCAATCCGCGTGCTCGCGGTCTTCCTCGTGCTCGCCCTCGGGATTGCGGCTCTCCTCCCCCTGACCGCCCGGGCCGCGGGCCAGGTCACGGGCGTCGTGAGCACGTGTGGCACGATCACCCCGTTCGTCTCCGGCGCCACGGTCTCCCTGATTGACGCGAACGGAATCAGCCCGACCTTGACGACGTCAACGAACGGGGCCGGGGTGTATACGTTCACGCCTCCGTCGGGCAGCTACACGGTCTCGGTGACCCGAACCGGGTATTACGGCGACGCCACGACGGTCCCGAAGCGATTCGACGGGAGCACCACGACGCGGATCGACCTCTGCCTGGTCGTTCAACCGACCCCGGCCAAGGTCCTCAAGGTCCACGTCCAGAGTGCGGGTTCCCCGATCTCCGGCGCGACCGTTTCCGCGTTCAACCTGACGAACCCGACGGGCAAGCCCCAGCTCGTGCGGACGAACACGACGGACGCGAACGGCGATTCGAACCTGACTCTGTGGTCCGGCTCCTTCCAGCTCCGCACCTCCGCCACAACGTACCAGACGGACTCCACGGTGGTCGACGTGAGCGTCACGATTTCGGTCACAATCAACCTGATCGCGGGAAACGAAATCTTCGGACAGGTGACGGACCCCAATGGGAACTTCCTCGGATCAGGGGTCGTCGCCTGGCTGTACAATCCTGGCGCGCCAATAACGAGCGCCTATCGGCTCATCGCAGGGACGGTCAGCGCCAGCGCGTTCGACATCCACGCGCCCCCGGGCACGTATACCTTAATCGTTGACGCCGACGGGTACCTCGCCTACGAGAACGCGGTCGCATGGCCCCCCGGGGTGACGAATCCTTACGACGTGGTGCTCAAGCCCGCTCCCCGGGAGGTGTACCAGACGACCGCCTCGTACGATCCGCCGGACTGGAACAACCTCACTGTATGGCGCAACCTCACTTTGAACCCGGACAGCACGCTGACCGGTCTGGGGCCCGCGAATTTGCGCGACCTGCGCCTGCAGATCGACGCGACACCTGGGATCGGAGATGGCAATGGGACCCTTACCGCGCCGGAACGCACTGCCTTCCATGATTGGCTCGTGACGAAAGGACCGGCGTATGTGACGACGGACGGCTTCTTTACAACAAATGGACGTGCCTACCTGAACGTGTCATCATACACCGTGAATGTCGACAAACTAGACGTGGCCGGAAGCCGGGTCTGGATCAACACGACGGCTCACTACGTCGTGAAACAGGCCCCGCCCTGGATCGCGAACGGTGCGAAGAACTACTTCGTGAACCTGACGATGGTTCCGGACACGAACACCACAGTCTACCAGGATTACGTCTACGTCGTCATCTTGCCGAAGCGATACGAGCTGAACACGACGACCTTTGTTCCGTCGAATGCCCCCGTAACCAGCGCGGGTTTCACGACGGTCACCATGGACCCCGGAGTGACTTCCGGGACGCCGCAAGCCCGGATGAAGATCTCCCAGAGCGTCGTCGGCACCGCGAGGGCGAAGGTCATCGCCCCGATCGGGAAATTCCACGTCGTGAACGCCAATTTCACGAATTACCAGGCGTACGTCGCGGGAAATACGTCATTGACGCTGAGCGGGGAAGACAGCACGGATCCGAATGGCCACATCACGGCCGCGAACTTCACTTGGAGGTTCACGCCGCCCGGCACGACGACCTGGGGCATCCGGACGAACTTCACGTACACGCAGGCGGGCCAGTCGATCGTCAACCTGACCGTGAAGGAGGTGAGCGGGAACCTGACGTATCGGAACATCACCCTCTTTGTCGACGACCAACTCCCCACCGCGAACATCAAGACGAACAAGACCGGGAGCAACATCGCGAACGGCCTCACGCTCCGCGTCGATGAAGGCACGGTCGTCCGCTTCGACGGGAGCGCGTCGACGGACTTCGCGTACACCGGGAAGGTCGGCGTGATCCTCGATTCCGGATACGCCTGGGACTTCAACGGCGACCGGCTCACGGACGCGACGGGGCGAATCGTGAGTTGGACCCTCCAGAAACCGGGGACCTTCACGATCAACCTCACGGTCACAGACAGCGTGGGCTGGAAGTCCGTCAACGCGACGATGACCGCCATCGTGAACGACACGAAGGGACCCGTCCCCGCGTTCGACATCCTCGACCCGGAGAAGGACTGGGGCGTGATCACGAGTCCATTCGAGCGGAAGACGATCGCCCTGAATGCCTCGAGGACAACGGATAACTACAACAATATCTCCGCTCTGACCTTCACATGGACGATCCCGGGGCCGTTGGTGGGCTCCCCCGGGCCGACCCATACGTTCTCCGGGGTCAACATCAGCTTCGCCTGGCAGGACTGGAACCTGAGCTACAACGTCAAGCTGGCCGTACATGACACGGGCTTCCCGAACGGGAAGTGGAACTGGGGCAACCTGAGCCGGAATATCACGGTGCAAATCGACAACTCGCTCCATGCCGACCTGTTCATTGCGCTCGACCCGACGACCCATCAGAGCTCGATGAAGGTCAGCCCGACCGATCCCGCGGAAGGCGACCAGGTGACCGTCTCGGTCAACGTGACGAACAAAGCGAACCGCTTGGCCGCCTCCCTCGTCGTCACGAACCTCTCGGCCATCAGCGGCGGCCAGACGACCCTGTTAGCCCAACAGGCCCAGTGGTTCGACAAAAACGGGAATCCGACGTCGAACCATACGATCGCCGCGGGCGACACCGTCAAGCTCGTGTTCACCGTGCCCCTCTTCGGCCAAGGCAACAAGACGATCCAGGTGTATGTGTACGACGCCACGGAACCGTACACCTGGCGCACCGCGGAGAACCGCGCTTCCCTGCCCGTGAACGTCCGACAGCCGGCGTGGCAGCCCTATGCGATTTACGGCAGTGTGATCGGCGTCATCGTCCTCTTTGTATTCGGGATGTACGCAAGGCGCAAGATCAAGGCGGGCGAGTGGCGCCCGATCCGAGGCCGACGGCGGGAGAAAGGCGCCGACGATGAGAAACGGCCGAGGAAGGAAGTCAAGGAAGAGAAAAAGCGCCTCTAGGCGCCTTCCTTCTGGTTCCGATTCCTCGAGATCTCACATTTCTTTCGGAGCGCTGAGCCCCAGACCGTCCAGTGCGTTTCGGAGCACGACGCGGGACGCGTCGACCAAGCCGAGACGAGCCCCCCGAAGGGTCGCGGGTTCCGCGGTCAGGACGGGGCAGTCGCGGTAGAACAGGTTGAACTGGGACGCGAAGTCCGCGGCGTACCCCGCGACGGCGTGGACGCGGCGGCCTTCCGCGGCCTCTCGCACGGTCGACGGGAACTTTGCGATCCAACGAATCAACATCTGTTCCTGCGGGTGCACCAGGAGACGCAGGCCTGAAGGGCCTTGCCCATCGGCCTTCGCGAGAATGCTGCACGCCCGCGCGTGAGCGTACTGGAGGAACGGTGCGGAATTGCCCTCGAAGCTCAGAGCCTCCTCCCAACGGAACGTGATCGCCTTCTCCGCCTGGACGCGGACGATGTTGTACCGGACCGCCCCCACCCCGATCGTTTGGGCGATCTCCCGTTTCCGCGCCTCCGGGAGATCCTCGCGGCGCTTCGCGACCTCCGCATACGCGCGGTCGATCGCCTCGTCGATCAGGTCGTCAAGATAGACCACGCGTCCCTTGCGAGTCGACATGCGGCCCTCCGGGAGGTTCACGAACGCGTAGAAGATCGTCTCGGGTGCCCAGTCGATCCCCATCAGCTGGAAGGCCGCCTTCAACCGCTGGAACGAAAGCTTGTGGTCCTCTCCGATGACGTCGACCGCGATGTCACACCGACCCATCTTGTTCAGGTGGTACGCGATGTCCCGCGTCGTGTACAGGGACGTCCCGTCGCGCCGCACGAAGAAGTATTTCGCGGCGTCCCCTTCCAGGCCGAATCCGGTCAGGTCGAGGTAGTGGGCGCCGTCCTCCTCTTTGCCGAGGGGCATCAGACGCTCGATCACCCGCTGGACGTTCCCATCGAGGATCGCGTCGCTCTCCCAGAAGAACGAGTCGTACGTGACATTGACGCGGCGAAGGGTTTCCAGGATGCCACTGAGGACCGCCTCCCCGACCTTTCGGATGTCCTTCGTCAGCTGGACGTCGCCGCCCTCGAAACGCTGCGTGAGCCGTTCGATCTCGCGCTTCAGGGTCTCGTCGCCCTCGAGCTTGGCGCTCGCCTTCTGGTACAGCTTCACGTAGCGGTACTCGATCCGCTCCTCCGAATCGGACGGGTCCTCGGGGAGATGCGAGACGGCCCAATAGAGCAGGACCATCTGGCGTCCGATGTCGTTCACGAGGTATTCGCTCGTGACCTGGTACCCGGCGGCGCGCAGGAGGCGGACGAGG
>VBMB01000070.1 GCA_005878525.1 Methanobacteriota archaeon | reverse complement strand
GCCGTTCAACACCACTTCGTTTCTGGCCCAGGCCTCCCGCATGGGGCACGGCCCATCTCGAGCGATGGCCGCGGCCCAGGAGCTGTACGTCCGCGGCGAGATCAGCTATCCGAGGACGGACAACACCGTGTACCCACCTTCGCTGCCCGTCCGAGAGATCCTCGACCGACTGCGGAAGTCCTCGTACCACGATTACGTCGAGCGTCTGTTGGAGCGCCCGGAACTCGAACCGAGTCGCGGGCCGATCCACACGACGGATCATCCGCCGATCCATCCGACCGCCGCGCCGGCGAAGCGGCGTGAGGGAATGCGGGCCACGGTCTACGACATGATCGCACGTCGGTTCCTCGCGACGTTGTCGCCTCCGAGCCTCTCCACGATCACCGAGGTCCACCTCCGTCTCGGAGATACGGAGTTCCTTGCGGTTGGCGGCGTGCTGGTCGAACCCGGCTGGCGGGAGATTTTGCCGGACGACCGTCCGATGACGGAGCTCCCGGCTCTCCGGGAGGGGGAAGAACTAACGGTTCGCGAGGTACGGGTCGTCGAAGATCGGACGACGCCGCCACCCCTCCATACCCAGGGGACACTTCTCCTGACGATGCAGCGGCTCGCGCTCGGCACAAAATCGACGCGGCACGAAATCCTGGACCTCTTGTTCCGCCGGCAATACATCAGCGGACGATCGATTCGGACGACAGCCGCGGGACGCGCCCTCGTAGACGCCCTCACAATCTATGGCCCCGACGTCACGGATCCGGAGATGACCCGCCATCTGGAGGACCGGATGACCGCGATCGCCGAAGGCCGTGCGACCCTCGCGGAGGTCGTCGACGAGTCGCGGCGTGACTTGCACGAGGTTCTCGCAGAACTGAGAGCCCACCAGCCCTCCCTCGTCCGCTGGCTCCGCGACGCGACGTTCCTGGAGAAAGACTACGGCCCGTGCGACGCGTGCCCGGACGGTCGCATGGTGCGTCGACGCGCCCGCAACGGCTGGTCGTTCCTCGGCTGCAGCCGGTTCCCCGCATGCCGAAGGCGATTGCGCCTCAGCGCCCAAGGTCAACGGCTGCCGTGGACGGAACCCGAAAGCTTGCCTGAGACGATGCGGCTTCCATCCCCAACGCCGGCCGCGTGACCCGCGGGGACATCCGCGGCTCCGATGGCCTACTTCATCATCATGCCGGGCTTCATCATGCCCTTGACTTCGCGCGCAGACGTGTCCTGATGATGCGTCTCCTTCACGTGCATCTGCGTCATCGTGACGATCTCGTTCTCGTTGTGGCTCTGTATCATGAAGCCACAGTCGCACTGGACCATTTTCATATCCATCATGTTCGAAGGCATCGAAGCAACCCCCCGCCTCACCCAGGCAGGATGCCCTCGGATGATTCAGGGGCTATATGAACGCTCGCCACGACGCTAATGACCGCGGTGCGCGCGGAAGTCTTGATGCGCCGCCGCGATATCCGGATGGGGGCAAGGGTTGGTCTTCGTCCGGGACGTGATGACGCGCGACGTGATCGTCATCGACCCGGATCGCACCGTGCTCGACGCCGCGAAGCGGATGGCGGTGAAGAAGATCGGTGGGCTTGTCGTCGTCCAGCACGGACGGCCGATCGGCCTGATCACGGATCGGGACATCCTGTGGCAGGTCACCTCGAAAGGGAACAACCCCTCGAAGGTGCTGGTGCGCGAAGTCATGACGTCCCCGGTCGCCACGGTGAGCCCGCTGACGACGTTGCGGGCCGCCGCCCGCGTGATGCTGGACAAGAAGACCCGATGGATCGTCGTCACGCACCTCGACAACGTGGAGGGCATCATCACGGCGAGCGACCTGACGTGGGGTTTCCTGGAGACATTTGCGCGGGCGTCGAAACGCGGCATCGCGCCCAAATGAGTGACCCGAGCGCTCACCGAGGGAGCAGCCAGAGGAACAGGTAGGCCCGGGCGATTCCCCCGATCAGGTTGGCGAGGACGAAGTGCCATCGACCGATCGCGTGTCCTTCCTCGTTCAGGAGGGAGAAGAAGTAATTCACCGCGGTGTCGCTCATGAACGGAATCGCGAGCAAGATCGTCAGGCCGAGCCAACCGGTCCGGCGCACGAACGCTTCGAGGACCTTCAGGAGCCGCTTGCCGATCGGATGCCGGTTCATCCAGCGCTCGATGTACGGGTTGACCTTGTTCCCGACGAAGAAGACCACGATCGCGCCGACCGCTTTCCCGAGCCCGAGGGCGATCGCTTTGAACGCCGGATTGATTTCCGGATAGAACAGGAGGAGGAGCTCGACCGGAATCGGCAGGACGACGGCCGCGGCGATCGCGTAGAGGAAGAGGCCGAGGAGGTACCATGGCGCCCCCACGGATTCCAATCCCAGTTGAAGCGCCGAAAACCCGAGGACGATAGAAGACCCTGCCTCTCGGCGAGATGGCTCCTGGCGACTAAAGGGTTCCCTGAGCATCCCGCGGGAAGCGAGGCAAGCGAACGCCTCGAGCCGCCGCGCGGTCGAGAAGCTCCTCCCACACGTATTCCGATAGACGCAGGGTCTCAGGGAGTCGGAGCGGCTCGTACCGGAGCCGGCGAATCGATTCGCCGAGCTTGCCATACCGACGGATCTCAACGAAGGCCCGGCGTCCCGTCTTCAGGACGTGGGCCTCCAGGTCGAACAAGGTTCCCATCGCTGCCCCGGAGAACCAAATCGCCATTTCGCGGGCCTCGTCCGCGTCTCCGGATTCGATCGCGTCCCATAGCTTGCCGAGGTCCTCGTAGGTCTCGACGAAATGGCGCCGAGCCGCCTCGCGGAATGAACGGGCGGCAGGCCGGCGGGCCCGAGTGCGGAGCCGCCTCAGGAGGCCGAATGGATCGTAGAGAGGCCGCATAGACCTCCATCCGCCGAGCGCATCGTTCATGCCCGGATTCGGGCCGATGACTTCCTCCCGCGATTCCACGGGAGTTTGCTGGAGAATCGTCACGAGGATCCCCGCGTGGACCGCATGGCGAATCCCGCGGCGCTTGCGATGAACGACAACCAGCAGGTCGACATCCGAATGCCTGCGTTCCTCGCCGCGAGCGACGGAACCGTAGACGCCGACGGCGACCAGGTTGCGGCCCTCACGCTTCCGGAGGTCTGCGGCCATCGCCTTCGCGAGTTCGATCCTGCGCGTGGTGGGCATGGCGGTGGATACGAAGTCTCATCCATCAGCCTTTCCGAATCGCCATCGTCTTTATCGGGTCGTACCAAATCCTCGTCTCATGATGCGCCTCACCACGATCGCCCTGGTCGTATCCGACGCGAAGAAGTCGGCGAAATGGTACACGGAGAAGCTCGGCTTCGAGATCCGAGAGCACCAAGGTCACTGGATCACCGTGGCACCGAAGACGGAGAACATCGCGTTCCACTTGTGCGAGGGCTTCTATCCTCTGGAGCCCGGCAACAGCGGGATCTCGTTCACGACCAAAGATGCGAAGAAAGAAGAAGCCGCCCTCCGGAAGCTTGGCGTCGAGTTCTCCACCCCGACGACGAAGGAGGACTGGGCCACATATGCGATGTTCAAGGACCCGGACGGCAACGAGTTCTACTTGATCGAGGAGTAGCCGCGCTTAGTTGACGTGGGAGAGCCGTTCTCGGATGAACCCCGCGGTGCGCGCCGCAAGGGCCATGATCGAGATCATCGGGTTCACCCCTGGCGCGGTCGGCAAGAGGCTTCCATCGCCGATCCAGAGATTCCGCACGTCGTGCGACTCGCCCGTCGGCTTCGCGGCCGAGGTCTTCGGGTCGGTGCCCGCCCTCGCGGAGCCCATCGGATGGGCCGAGAACAGGGCCACTCCGTTCTCGCGAATGCCGAGACGGCCCAACCGATCGAGGAATCCGTCGAACTCCGTGGCGCGAATCGGCGAGGTTCCGTCCCCGACGGAACACTCTCGAAGGTGCAGAGAACCCATGCGGAGCGCGCCGGCCGCCCGCTGGATCCGCGCGGCCTCCTGCAATCCTCGCGTGAGGTTCTGACGGTCCCGGGTCGAGAGGCGATATTCGAGGACCGGTTCGCCACGGGCATCGATCGTCACACTGCCTTCGGCGACATCGCGCACGAGGACGATGGTCGGCGCAGCCCGGTCAAGACGACGCATCGCGTCCTTGTGCGCGCGTCCTCCCGACCAGGGAATCGCGAGCGCCGATAGTCCGGGATGGCCGGGTGCGCTCTCCAACCAAGGACCATGGTGGCCTTCGTCTGCCGCTTGGAATCGGTTCACGACGATCGTCTGCATCGGCCCGCTCCACATCCGAATCGGACTCGGGAATTCTCCGAAGAGAGCTGTGGTGGGATCGAGTCGGAGTCCGCGGCCGAGTCCCGGAGAACGGATTCCGGACCTCAACAAGAGCGCCGGCGTCTGAATCGCGCTCCCCGCCGCGACCACGGTCCGGGCCCGCACATGCACGGGGATGGTGCGGCCATCCTCCTGGTAGGTGGCCTCGACGCCCCGCACCTCGTCGCCTTCGATGTCGACCGAATCCGCCTTCGTGTCGAACAAGAACCGAGCTCCCGCGCGGTACGCGTCCGGAAGATAGGTGACGAGCGTGGACTGCTTCGCATCGTAGACGCAGCCGAAGAAGCAGAAGTCGCAGCGGCCTCCACAGCCGTTCGCATTCCGAGGGATCACGTCGTAGTCGACGCCGAGTCGATAGCCAAGCGCTTCACTCCCGCGACGTAAGACATCGTTCGACGGATTGACGACGCTCTCGTCGACGTTCACGTGGAGTCGACTCCAAACCTCGTCGATGACCGAGTCAAAGGCGGGCGAGGCCACCCCGGTCAGGCCGCACTCCCGCTCCCATTCGTCTCGGGCCCACCGCGGCGGCTTGAGACACGTCATCCAGTTGATCGTCGAGCTGCCGCCCGCGGTCTGTCCCGCGAGGACGCTGAACGCCAAGTCGCGTGTTGTGAGGAGGCCATGGCCTTGGAACATGGTGTCGTACGCCTCCGCTTCGCGTTGCGTGAATGCGTCCGCGGTGCGGTACGGTCCCGCCTCGAGGACGATGACCCGGTGGCCCGATTCTGCGAGTTTCGCGGCGATCACTGAACCGCCCGCGCCGGTGCCGACGACGCACACGTCGGCTTCGAGGCTCGTTTCATTCGCGGGCCGCAGGGATTCGATCGAAAATTCCGAGGGCCCGCGCGCAGCCTGCGAGGCACGTGGCGGAGGCGCGGCGTAGCCGATGGATGGCCAGTTCGGGTTGACGCCGCTCTTGAGGGCCTTCGCGTACGTCAGGAACAAGACGAGCCGCTTCACGGCCTGGAACCCTTGTCGCTTGATCCCGAGCCGGCTGTGAGCCCAACCAAGGAGAAATCGTTCCCGGTCCGCCTGGGTCCCCGCAGAGAATCGATGCGGACGTCCCGAGAGGAGCAGGTTCGCCCAAGGGCTTTCAATCGTCCGAAGGAGCCGACGGAAGTCCGCCCTCTGGTCCGGCGAGACGTACGATTCGATGATGCGGGCGACATTGTCGTCGATCGCGAGATCGCTCGCCCTCCGCCCGTAGAAACCGTCCGGATCGGATTCGACCGTCACGGACGGCACAAGGGCATCGGCCAGGTGTCGAAGCGTCAATCGCTCCTCGGGTGAAAGCGTCTCCCGACGTCCCAACGAATCCCCTCCGGGGCGACCGGAACGGTGGGCCGTGGTAAGGCCCTTCGCCCCTCCTCGAGCGTACCTATTTATCCGCGGCCCGGCTTCGGCGGCGCCGGCGATGGCCGTGTCTGATTACGAGGCGCTTGCGAAGAACGTCGTCCGTCGAAGTCTGCACATCCAACCGAAGGAGAACGTGATCGTCGAGTGCTGGAACCACGGCCTCGACGCCGCGAAGGAGATCGTGTATCAGTTGCGCGCGGTCGGCGCTCGGCCGATGCTCCTCCTCGAGGACGAGGAAACGCACTGGCGATCCGTGGAGGACCTCCCGCCCGCGAAGCTGGGACAAGTCTCCGCCTCGGAATGGGCCGCTCTCGCGAAGGCCGATGCCTACGTCTTCTTCCCGGGCCCCGCAGACATCGCGCGGTACCGCAAGAACATGGAGAAATCTCAAGCCGCCACCTCGTACAACTCGGACTGGTACCGCCGCGCGGAACGGGCGGGCCTCCGGGGCGCGCGAGTCCTCCTGGGGTACGTGAGCCGCGAGCGGGCGCGGTCGTACGGCTTCGAATTCGATGCGTGGCGGGACATGATCCTCCGCGCGAGTTCGGTCGACTTCAACCCGATTGCCCGCAAGGGAAAGAAACTCGCGGCGCTCCTCTCGAAGGACGCCGAGGTCGAGGTGAGCGCGCCGAACGGCACGCGGTTCGTCTGCGAGCTGAAAGGCCGCGCCGCGCAGTCGGACGATGGCATCGTTGATGCGCAGGACGTGAAGGACGGCGAGTTCATGACGAACGTCCCGCCGGGATATGTGATCGTGTGCCCGGGCGAGACGTCCGCGGAGGGCATCGTTCGATTTGACCGGCCCGTTCCCTATCTGGGACTTCAGGTCACCGACGTCGCCTTCCAGTTTAAGGACGGCAAGGCCACCTGGAGCGCCGGGACGAACGAGGAGTCGATTCGGAGCCAGTACGACCGAGCGACCGGAGCGAAGGACCGATTGGGTTGGCTCCAGATTGGCTTGAACCCGGCGGCGAGCTACGGATTCCTACAAGACGACCTCGTCGCCGGCGCCCTGGAGATCGGAATCGGCGACAACTCGGAGTATGGCGGGAAGAACCACTCCAACTTCGGATTCCAGGGCCGTCTCACGAACGCCACCGTGCGCGTCGGCAAGAGAGTTGTCGTGGACAAGGGACGCCTCGTGGCCTGACCGGACACACGCAACCAGCCATCATCGAGAATCATTGCGGGGAGGCGGTGAGCCGATCATTCTCAACGGCGCGATGCGTGACCCTCAGCCTTAAGGCAAACCGCCGGTGTGTGTGCGCTCACCATGGTACCGACCTCCGTGGACCCGTCGGCGCGTGAGGCGCTCGACGACTTGCGCGACCACGACCGCGAGGTCCTCGAGTTCCTGTCCCATGATCCGGATTCTCAGGTCGCCTTTCAAGGATTGCGGCGACGCCTGGGCATCCATCCGGAGCAACTCTCCCGCGCGCTCCATCGCCTCGCCGACAGCGAGCTCGTGGAGCGGACGGACCTTGGGTATCGCGTCTCGCGGCGCGCCCTTGGCTTCTTGAGTCCGAGCTCTCTGAAGCCCGCCGGGCCGAACACGACGATCCTCCAGACCTCGCTCCCGGCTCATGTCGACCTGCGGGGGCTCGTCGGCGCGCTCCGCGGCACGTGGATCGGCCCGTTGCGATGGTACGGGTTCTCGGAGTCAGACGAGGGCCTTCGTCTTGGCTGGGCCCTAGAGGACGACACGATCGGAATCGAGATCCTCGTCCGGCCCGGTCAGCTCACGATGACCGCGAAGGTGGACTCCCCAAGCCGATTCGACGAGGCGACGCGACTCGGTTACGAGCTGTTCCACCACGTGTCGCGAGAGATTTCCTCGAAGGCGGATCGCGGAATCAGCGCGTGAGTCGGCCGGCCCCGTGGCCATTTACGCAAAATACGACTTGCTTCTTGACACGTAACCGTTTTTGGGTCTTCGAGCGGCTCGTAGCTTTAAGGCGCGCACCTCGTTGTGAAATCCGGAGATTGCCATGCCTCGGAAAGATCGACGTTGGACGATGTCGGAGCCGGAAATGAGATCGCTCTTGACGACCATGAAAACCATGGGCCATGAAGCACTCGCTCACGATCTGTTCTTCGATTGCTTTCCCGAACTAGGCTCGGTTCTGCAGATGGGGGGCATGAAAACGACGAGCCTCTTTCGGATGGCCCTCCTCTATTTCCTGTTCGTCCCCGACGCGAGGGAACGACTCTTGATACGCCTGCGAAGACTGCCGGCACGAGGAGGATGAAACCCGCAGGCACACAGCGATCATGTGATCGCAATTGGCAGGCCGATCGGAGGGAATCGTGAAATACCGCCTGGACCCATGACGAATTGGGGGATGACGGCGAGGAAGGGGACGCTACGCCGCGAGGTCGCGATGGTATCCTGGGCTCCGCTTTGGGTCCTGGCCGTCCTGATCGTCCTCAGCTCTCCCAGCATCGCGTCCACGCCGGTCATGCCCGCGATTCTGAGTCCTCATGCGCCGATCGTCATCGATGGAGACGATAACTTCACCTCGACGAATGGCGTGACAGGTGGCAGAGGAGGCGCCACCGACCCGTATGTCATCGAGGGTTGGCTCATCGATGCGACGTCATCCAACGGCATCACCATCCGACAGACCCGCGCCCATCTCGTGATTCGAAACCTCACGATCGAGGCGAATTCCCTCTACTATTGGGGCATCTATTTTGACTTTGCATCGAACGCGACCGTCCAGAACGTTTCGACCCGCGGCAAGGCCGGCGTGTACATTTGGTCGTCGTCGAACATCACGGTCCAAGACAGCGCCGTTGATGGCCAGATGGGAGTGGCGCTCTATTCGTCATCTCTCATCACGATCAAGGGGAATCGCATCGGAAAGGAAGAGGGCATCAACGCCTACGCCGGAGACGCCGTCCGGATCGAGGGGAACGATATTTCGTATACGGGCCGAGGAATCTTGCTCGACGGAGCGAACCACACGATCATCGATAACAACACCATCGCGTGGAGCGGAACGTACGGGCTGCTCGTCGTCGCTTCCTCTTCCAATCTCTCCCTCGCCGATAACGACATTTCGTCGAACGGTTGGGTTGGGGCGTCCTTCGAAGGAGCGACCGACGGTTCGATCGTGCGGAACCGGTTCTCCGGAAACGGTCACGCGATTCCGGGTCAGGGAAGCGGTTTGTCCCTGGCCTCTTCCCTTCGTTTCCAGGTGGACCATAACGACTTCCTCTCGAACGAATTTCAGGCGAATGACACGCCGCCCGGCATGAATGCGTGGTACGCCGCGTATCCCCGCGGGGGAAACCATTGGTCCGACTATACCGGAGTGGATCAGTGCAGCGGGCCCGCCCAAAATCTGTGCCAGGGTCCGGACGGTTTCGGGGATACGCCCTATCGGATCAACGGCTCCGCCCAGGACCGATATCCCTTGATGCACCCGGTGTTTGACGCCTCCCCTCCGACCGTCGTGCAAGTTCTCGCGACCGACGGCTACGTCGGCGAGTCAATCACGGTTTCGGCCGAGATCAAGGATCCGAGCGGGGTCACGTATGTCGCGCTGTGGTTGCAGGGCATCGGCCTGGACCACTTCGATGCAGTGCCGATGCGACCCCAAGGGGGCAACTTGTATCGAGCCGACATCCCCCCGCAGAACCGTCCCGGGACCGTCCTGTATCACGTCCTCGCGAACGACCGGTGGGGGAACGAAGTCCGGGATCCGTCGAGCGGCGAATACCAAGTCCAAGTTCACTCGATTTCGGAACCGACCGGCGCGGGACCGGCGGGGATGGACGCCAACACGTTGGGATTCCTCGTGGCGGTCCCCGCGGGGATCTTCGGCGCGCTCTTGCTGGTCGCCTGGACGCTTCGGTCGAGGAAGCATTGAGCCGGGACCTGCCGCCCCCAGACGAGTTCGAAAGCCTGTCGGCTCGAGCAACCGTGCTGTCCGTCGTGTGACCTGGTCTCCTGAACTTGAATCAACTTACCCGACCGCCCACATAGGAGGTCCGAGGTTCAACATGACCACAACGGTGGGCATACGAAGCAAGGACGGCGTCGTCCTCGCGGCGGACAAGCGCGCCTCGAAGGGGTTCTTCGTCGGATCCAAGGTGGTCCAGAAGATTTTCTCCCTCGATGGCGGGACCGCGGTGGCGATCGCCGGTGCGATGTCGGATGCGGAGTACCTCGTGAACCTGGCGAAGGCCGAACGGCGGCTCCTCGCCTTGCGTCGCGGCTACCCGGTATCCGTCAAGGAGAGTGCGAAACTGATCTCGAACATCGTCTACTCGTCGATGAAGAGCTACAACCCGTTCTACGTCGAGCTCGTCGTCGCGGGCGTGGACCACGAGGGTCCGCACGTGTACACGAGCGACATGAGCGGCGCGATCACTTCGGAGGACTTCATGTCCTCGGGGAGCGGCTCTCCGATCGCGTACGGCGTCCTCGAGCAGGGGTTCCGCAAGGAATTCTCGCTCGATGAGGCGACGAAGCTCGCGGAGGCGGCCGTGCGCGCGGCGATGGAACGCGATCCGGGCAGCGGGAACGGAGTCGACGTGCTCGCGATCCCGAACGGTCACTCATTGGAGGTGAACTGAGATGGCAACGGAAATGGGACGGATGCCGTTCTTCTACAACCAGGAAGGTCGGCTGGTCCAAGTGGACTACGCCCTCCAGGCGGTCAGTCGTGGATCGACGACGCTCGGCCTGAAGACGAAAGACTTCGCCCTGCTGTCGAGTCAGGTGAAGCCGACGCGGCCCCTCATGGAGCCCGCGGAGAAGGTCTTCGTCGTGGACGAGCACATCGGGGCGACGGGCAGCGGATACATCGGCGACGTGACGACGCTCCTGGACCAACTTCGGGTCGCGGCGCAGCGTCACCGGCTCGTGTACGATGAACCGGTCGATGTCGGAACCCTCTCGCGCAACCTCTCGGAGTACTTGCATGAGTTCACGATGTACGCGGTGCGTCCGTTCGGCGCATCGGTCGTGATCGCGGGCGTCGACGCCCTCGGGGTGCAGCTGATCCAAGTGGATCCGAGCGGGACCACGTTCAAAGGTTCCGCGTTCGCGATCGGACAATCGGCCGACGAAGCCCTGGATACGATCGTGAAAGGCTACTGCCCGGACCTCGAGGTCGAGCAGGCCATTGCCCTGTCCACACAGGCGATAGAGGCCGTCAACGGTGGCAAGACGCAGATCGAACACGGGGTCGTGACCGCGTCCGCAAAACGCTTCGAGCACCAGCACGGCCCGAACAACGCCGGGTAGTCCACCCGGCCCTTCCCTCTTTTCTTCCTGCGCCTAGCGCTTCACGCGATACACGTCGTGCTTCTGGCCGGGCACGCGCTCGATCACCCCACGAGCTTCCAGGTCTAGCTTCGTGCCTTCTGTGTACCACGGGATCGACCCGTCGAATTTGCCCTTGAGCTTCCGCTCCACGGCGTCAGTGAGCTCATGATGCGTCAACCCCCCTTTGCGAAGGACCTCGAGAATCGTCTTCTTCATCGTCTCGTACTTCGCCTGGCTGATGTTGACCCCCCTCTTTCCTTGAGGGTGCAACGTCAGGATCTTCTCTTCCACGCAGCGCAGGGAGAAGATGAGAGCTATTTAGACAAGTCGTCTTGTGCCTCTGGAGGACCCACCTTGGACAACCCTTTTAGCAGTCCGTCCGCTATTGTGGCGGGGAAATCCGATGCGGATCGTCTCCCTTCTCCCCGCGGCGACCGAAATCTGCTTCGCCCTGGGCCTTGGCGATGACGTGGTCGGTGTCTCGCGGGAATGTGACTTCCCCGGCGCGGCGCGCGAGAAGCCGATCGTGAGCTACGCGCTTTTGGAATACGAAGGGAAGACGAGCGGCGAAACGAGTCGCATGGTCGGAGGCCGAATCGAGTCGGGCGAGGCTCTGTATCAAGTCGATGAGTCGGCGCTCCTTTCTTCTGGCCCGGACCTAATCCTCACGCAAGGCCTCTGTGACGTCTGCGCACCCACCCTCGGAGACGTCGAGGATGTCGCGAGGCGACTTCCATGGAGGCCCGTCATCGAATCGCTGGATCCACACCGGTTGGAGGACATGCTCCAGGACATCCTTCGCGTGGGCCGGGCGTGTGCGATCGAGGCGAGAGCGGTCGAAGTCGTCGCGGCGCTCCGAGAGCGGATCGACCGCGTGGCCGAACGTGCGTCGACGGCGCCCGTCCGTCCGAAGACCGTGTGTCTGGAGTGGCTCGATCCGCTCTTCCTGGGTGGCCACTGGGTGCCGGAGATGGTCGGACTCGCGGGAGGGGTCAACGTGCTTTCTCGAGCGGGAGACAAATCCCGCCGGGTAGAGCGTCACGAGGTCGTCACGGCCTCGCCCGATGTGGCGGTGTTGATGCCGTGCGGCTTCGATCTCGATCGGACGCGGAAAGAGGCGTCTGTCGTGACCGGGACACGTTGGTGGACGGACCTGCCTGCGGCGCGAGCCGACCGGGCGTGGATCGTGGACGGCTCGAGCTACTTCAACCGACCTGGGCCCCGACTCGTCGACGGACTGGAGATCCTCGCGCACATCCTGCATCCAGATCTC
>VBMB01000086.1 GCA_005878525.1 Methanobacteriota archaeon | reverse complement strand
CGAACCGGAGTAGGTAGGCCGCGCGCTCCTTCGGATCGAGACGGGACCAGGATCGGAACGCGTCGCGGGCGGCCTCGACTTTCGCGCGGACCTGTGGTGCTGTCGCGATCGGATACGATGCAAGGGCCTTCCCCGTCGCGGGGTTGATCACATCGAACGTGCGACGCTTCGCGGCTCGGGACTTCCGTCGAGACGGCATGCGCTTCTCCATTCCCGCCTACGGGCTCCGCGCCAAATAATCCTTTGCGGCCACTCGAGGCGGAGCACCCATCCTTGCGTCACGACGAATCGCTGAAGGAAGATTAATATCGAGGCCCGCGATGAAAGCGCCCCGTGCGTGGGTGGCCCAGCTTGGTCAAAGGCGCAGCGTTGAGGTCGCTGTCCCGCAGGGGTTCGCAGGTTCAAATCCTGCCCCACGCATCTTCTCCGCTCGCGGTGTCCGCCGACTGACTCACCCGACGAGCCAGCCCCGTGCATCGGCCATCAGGATCGCGAGCGTCACGACCGCGGACTCGAATTCTCCGCCTCGCGCGCTCGACAGCGCCGACGTCACGCTGATTCGCTCGACCGATTGAATCTCGTCGGGGTTCGGTCGACGTTCCGTGGGTTGGCATTCCTTCGCGAAGAAGAGGTGCAGCGTCCCCTCCAGATAGGCGGTCAAGTTGTTCCCGGCGTACATCTCGAGGAACTTCGGTCCTTGGTATCCCGTCTCCTCCAGGAGTTCGCGCCGCGCACACGCCTCGGGGGACTCCCCGTTCCGCGCCGTCCCGCCCGGCAGCGATTGGACGATTCTCCCGAGCCCGTGCCGGTACTCACGGGTGAGGACGATCTGCTTTTGCGGGGTCACCGCGAGGACGGCGGCGGAGGTCCCGAAGTGCATCCGGATCCACCGCTTCCGGGCGCCGCTCGGCAGTTCGACCTCCTCCTCCGAGATCGGAGGCCATCCCTCGCGCACGGGCTGGGACGATAGGATGCGGGGCTCCGACGTCATGGGGACCCGGGCGGCACCGCGACCCGGATACTTATCGCCGTCGATGCGCCGTCGGTCTGGATTGCGGTCCTCAGAGCACAACTCTTATTACGAGCCACCCGGGTTTCCGCGGCAGATGCCCCTCCGATTCTGGAAGAAAGACAAGCCCGAGAAGGGGAAGCCAGAAAAGGAAACGGCGGAGCCGCAGGAAAAGCCGAAAGAGCCACCGGCCGCGAAGCCCGCGCCGACCGTAAAGGCCGCGAAGGCCGAACCCGTGCCGAAGAAACCGGAGGAGAAACCCGGGGCTCCGGCCGCGCCGCCGAAACCCGGCGAGGTGGAGGTCTTCGTGACCGAAGCCCACGCCGGCCTCGTCGACCTCGGGCTCACGGTCGCGCCGACGAAGGCCGTGTTCGCGAAACGCGTCGCCGCATATCCCGGTGGCGATGCGGCGTTCGTCGCAGAATACCGCTCCGCGCCGTACAAGGCCGTGACCCGCGTCTTGGCGGACTGGCTGGGCTTCCGCGTGCCGGAGACGTTCGAACTCGGTGCGATCCTCAAACACGTCAACCCGCGGCTCAGTTCGTTCAAGCTCGCCCTCGCGGCGAAGGACCTCACCTGGCTGGACCAGGAGCTGAACCTCCGGAAGGTGAAGCTGATCCTGGGGGACCAGGAGAAGGTCGTCCGGTTCAAGGACGCGCGGGACTTGCTCAAGGGAGTCAACGAAATCCTGGCTAGCCGGAAGCTCGCGTTCGTCGAACTCGAAACGTGGGCCGACGACTTCGTGTTCCTGCTCGTCCGCGACCCGCGCTGGGACAAGCTCAAGAATCCGGAGCTGGTCGTCATCAAGGCGGATCAGACGGCCACGGGCGGCGAGTGCGGGGAGTGCGGCGCGCCGGTCGGAAAGTATTGGAGCGACTGCCTGAAGTGCGGCGCCGTGTTCGGCTAATCCTTCTTCTCGCCTTTCTCGCCCTTCTTCGCGGCTTCGTCCTTCGTCTCCGGCGTCTCGATCTTCATCGAGTCCGGGCCGCCGGGCTTCGTGCGAAGGATCGGCATCGGGTCGTACAGCTTCTCCGGCCACTCGCGACGTTCGACACGCATGCCGCAATGGGGACAGTTCTTCGCGTCGAGGTGCTCCTCGTTCCGGGTGAAGAGGACTTTGCCGTCGCAGTACGGGCAATGGAGGGTCCGCGGCTTGCGCATGATCCGTTTCGCGAAGATGGAGATTCGGCCGTCGCGGAGCTCAGGGGCCATCCGTCGAAGACGAAAGCGAGGGCCGTTATGAAACTTCCGACCCGCGACCGCGCCGCGGACGCCGGCGCATAACGTCAAATGGAGCGGATTCCATGATGCGGACGTCGATGCAAGATCTTCGGTTGCGGCGCTACCACGATCTGGAAGGCGCGATCTTCCGCCCCGAAGCGGGCTGGTTGATCCCAGCGACCTACGGCCCGGTCGACGCGGAGGTCCGGGCGGTCCGGAGTCGAGCCGGGATGATCGACTGGAGCGACCGCGCGAAGATCCGGCTCACGGGTTCGGAGCGCGTGACGTTCCTCGACGGAATCGTGACGGCGGACATGAAGATCCTCACGCCCGGGGGGTCCGCGTACGCGCTCTTGCTCAACGAGAAGAGCCGCGTCCTCGGGGACCTTCGGGTTTACGCGTTCGCGGACTCGCTCGTCCTGGACATCGAGGCGTCGCAGAAGGACACGGTCATGGCGATCCTCGAGAAGGCCCGTGTCAGCGATGATGTCGAGTTCCACGACCTCGGGGCGTGCGGACACATCGAAGTCCACGGACCGGCCTCGGGGGATCTCACCACCAGCGTGCTGCCGGTGGACGCGCGGGGACTTCCCCAGGACGCGTTCCTCACCTTTGCCGTCGACAAGCATCACGAAGGCCACGTCGGCCGGGTGCGCGGGCTGGGGGAAGTCGGTTACGCGATCTGGTCCCCGGGATCGAGTCTGGGGGAAGTCTGGGACGCCCTCTCGCGACGGGACGTGACGCCGATCGGTCGCGATTCGTTCGAGGTCCTTCGGATCGAAGCCGGCACCCCGCGCGTCGGCATGGAGATGGGGCAGGACACGCTCGCCCTCGAGGTCGCGCCTGATTACGCGCTGAGCTTCACGAAAGGATGCTATGTCGGCCAAGAGGTCGTGGCCCGCGGAACGTACGTGGGCCAGGTGCGCCGCAAGCTGTTCGGGCTGCGAGTCGACGCCGACGTCCCGCCGGTCCACGGCGACAAGGTCTCGAAGGGGACCCGAGAGATCGGCAAGGTCACGAGCGGTACCTGGTCCCCGACGACCGGTTGGGTGATCGCGATCGCGCTTCTCCGCCTAGAGGAGGTCTCCGCGAAAGATACCCTCTCGATCGACCGAGGAGGCTGGGACCTCCGCGCCCAGATTCACCCGCTGCCGTTCATACGCGGCAGCTCATGAGAAAGGGAAACGGTTCGGCGTCGCGGACGCCAGGCTTAGCCTCCACGTGCTCTCGACGTGGCACCCTGTTTTCGCTGTCCCACCACCTGGAAGACGTTGGCGATCTTCCAGAAAGCGGAACTTAGTCGGACCAACCGCTTCCCAATTTTCTGCACAGCGGTGTAGGGGCGGGCCGGCGGTTTCAACGACCACGTGAGTTTGTTGCGATCGAGCAGTTCCTTCAGTCGATTCAGGATATCGGATACACCGAGTATTCGGTACCCAATCCCATGAGTCGGACGTACCGATCAGCCCATGCCCTTGGCATCCAAGAGATGAGCGGAATAGGCAGCCCGTGGTGACCTTCTAGGGGCCACCATTTGTTGTTCGTGGACAGGAAGTAGGCTCCGCGCGGCTCTAGGCGGCGGGTGATTACGGAGATCAATGAGTTCGGGTCTTCGACATGCTCGAGCAGGTAGTCGCAGAGCACGATGTCGAACGGTCCAAGATCCAGGTCGGTGGCCGATCCAACCCGGAACGTTACGTTATCGAGGCCCTCGCGTTCAGCCCACTCTCGTGCTCGGTCCACGTGTGGTGCGGTGTGGTGCGTTAGTGTCTATCCCGAAGACCGAACGAACGATCTTGGCCGCGGGGATTGCGTTGGTCCCTAAACCGGAACCAAGGTCGAGAAGACCACACTCTCCCAACGGCTTTTTCAACTCGGGATAGAGCAGGAGGAGCATGTCCTGGACGTACTCAGAGCGGGTAATGCGGCGGCGCTCGATCCGTTCCGCTCCCCCATGATGTGCTAATCGACCTCCACCCTCGTTTGAAGTGGTCTCGGTCTTGGTTGCCGCTTGGGATGAGAAAGTGACACTTGGTTATTAGACATCTCGCGCTCCCGAGGCTGAATGCCGGAATTTCCTTGCCTTGCGGTGCGATTAACAGAATCGGCTTTGTCGCACCCGTCCCAAATTGTCTAG
>VBMB01000085.1 GCA_005878525.1 Methanobacteriota archaeon | reverse complement strand
GGCCGGCACCGTCGCGCACCCGCCGGGAATCCTTAAAGGCGGAACCCGGATGAGAGCCCACCGTGGCCGTTCCGGACCGTGCAAAGGAGGCAACAACGCAATTCGTCAAAGCCCAGTTACATCGCTACTACGACGCCACGAAGCCGACGCTGCCGGACCGCTTCGGTCGCCGCGAGTTCGGCTTCATGTTCTGGACCGCGGGAATCGTCCAGCGGCACATCGGATTCTCGAAGGAAGAGGAGCTAAAAGCATTCCTAACATCTCGCATCCCCGCACACGCTTACTATTCGTCTGCATACTACGAGAAGCCGGGCGCGCCCACTATGGAGGAAAAGGGTTGGCTCGGGGCGGACCTGATCTTTGACCTAGACGCAGACCACTTGCCCGGATCAAAGGCGATGAGCTACCAGGAGATGCTCGAAGCGGTTCGGGAAGGAATCGTAAGGTTATGGGATCGATTTCTCGCGGCCAAGCTGGGCATTCCTGAGAGCAAGATGCGGCTGGTCTTTTCAGGTGGACGCGGGTATCACATTCACGTCTTCGACGAGAGGCTCCTGTCCCTAGGGAGTCACGAAAGAAGAGAGATAGTTGACTTCATCTCTGCAAAAGGGCTTGATCCCACCTGGATTTTCAAAGAGTCCGCCTTCGACAAGAAAGAGTTCCAAGGCCGCGTCCGCGTGAAGACTAGAGTTATTGGCCCCGCCCGAGATTCACCGGGTTGGGCGGGGATTCTCGCCACGGGTCTGGTCGACCTGACGAAGAGACTCGAGGAGTTGGGACCAGAGGCTTCGATTGAATTCCTCGCCTCCTTACCCGGAATCGAGAAAGAAGCTGCGATCTCGCTGTACAAGCACCTTTTTGAGGCTCGGGTTACGAAGCCGCGTATCGTTCGAGCGGTCGACCGAGTCAGGGACGGTCAAATTGAGGCGTTGAACGACAAAGACCGCGATTCCCTGATTCGAGTCGCAATCGCTCTTGAGCAAATCCCACTCTCGCCGGATCAGGACGAGCCTCTCGCCGACATCCGCGAGAAGGTCGCAATGCGGCAGCGTGGGGAGACGGATGAACCGGTAACCTCCGACATAAAACGCCTAATCCGCATGCCCTCCTCGTTGCACGGCAAGACGGGACTCCAAGTCGTCCCGATGTCACGTGACGAAATCGACGACTTCCGACCTCTGCGCGACGCGGTCCCGCAAGCGTGGACGGACGAACCCGTGCGCATGAATCTCAGGAATAAAATCAGTATGGAGATTCGGGGCGATGTGTTTAATTTGGCTCCTGGAGTAAACGACGTTCCGCAGTACCTGGCCATCTTCCTCGCGGCCAGGGGACTCGCAACCGTCGTGCCAGAGGCCTAGTCGCCAATGTCGGGTTACCAGGATCGACTCCAGGGAACGGACCGCCTCCTCCGAATCCGCCGCATCCGCAAGGCCGTCTTCGCAGGCCTCCTCGCGCTGACGATCGTCCTGATCTTCGCGCGCTTGGAGGGGGAAGGCGCGAGCCTGAAGCCGCTCTTCCTCCCGGTCAACGGCATCCTCGAGGTCGCGCTGATCATGGGTCTGACGACTTCGATCGTCGGCCTGTTCCTCCGGAACCTCGAGCTCCGCAACGTCTTGCGCGACAACCAGCGCTTCCTGATGGCCAAGTCCTCGATGACGCGAGCGCTCCGCACCGCGGCGTTCGCGATCGGCCTCGCGGTCGCGCTTCTCCTCGCGATCACGCCCTCCCTGGCGGCGACGTTGCTCTCCGATCCGCCTCAAGTCGTCTCCCTCCTGCCCAACTCCCGGGAGGTGGTCACCTTCACCAGCCCCGATCCACTGGGCCTGACCTTCGTCACCTACGCCGCGGTCAGCGTGACGAACGGCTCCGTGTCTGTCAGCGTGATGCGAGACAACGTGACCGTCGCAGCGCCGAAGGTCCTCACATCGACACAACGGGCGGTGCTGGACATCGAGCCTTCGATGTGGGCCGACCATGCGACGTGGTCCCTCGTGTTTCGGAACATGCAGAACGCATCCACGTTCCTGACGTTCGTCCTACAGAAGGGCATCGTCCCGACTCTCTTCTCCACCGTCCCATTCCTCGTGTTCCTTTACGGCGCGGTCCAGATCGGCTGGTGGGTCGTCCTCCGGCCGATCCGCGAGCGCACGAAGGTGACGAGCCTTCGATCCGCGGCAGAGATCGATTCCGGCGAGCGGTTGTACGATCCGTCGGCCCCGATCCCGGATGCGCCGACTCTCGCTCGCGAGGACCGGATGACTTCGAGCTTCGTCGATCCACCCCCACCGATCCCGTCGGCGCCTCCTCCGCCCCCGAGGCCCGCCCCGGTGATGCGGACCCCGAAAGCGGAGCCGCCGAGGCCGGCTCCTCGCGCGCCGGTGCGCGAACCCGAGACGGCCGACAGTTTGGTTAGAAAAGCGGAGGCGCTCGTCGCGACGGGTACGTACGAGGCCGCTCTGACTGGGTTCGAGGAAGCGCTGCGACTGGACCCGGCCTATGTTCCCGCACTCCGAGGCAGGGCCACGTGCGAGGAGCGACTCAATCAACGGTCGGACGCTGTGGAGACGCACCGGCGGATCCTCGCGAACGACCGGAGGAATGTCGACTCACTCCGCGCGATCGCCCGGCTCCAGATGGCGGACCGCCACTGGCGAGAATGTCTCGAAGCCGTCGAGGACCTCCTCCGCGTCCGGCCGAACGAGGCCGCGGCCCTGGAGATGAAAGGCGACGCCCTCTCGAACCTCGGCCGGCGGCCCGAGGCCCTGGCCGCGTACGAGGCCGCCGCGGCGGTCGACCCGGACGACGAAAACCTGCGGCAGAAGATCGAGGAGGTCCGCGTGGACGTGCCCGGCCTCCTCAGCCGCGCGTTGATCGCGAGCGCGACCGGGAATTACGCCAAAGCGTTGAGCCTCTTTGACGAGATCCTCGAGGTCGAACCGAGCAATGTGAATGCGCTGATCGGCAAGGCCGTTGCCTATCGGCGCAAGGGGAAGCCGCAGGAGGCCCTGAACTGCCTCGATCTCGTCCTCGGCGTGCAACCGGGAAACGCATCCGCGCTCCTGAACCGCGGGAACATCCTCCTCGAGCAGGGAGACGCGGAGGCCGCCCTCGAATCGTTCGAACGGCTCACGCAGCTCTATCCCAACGACGAGGAGGCGTGGACCGCGCAAGGGGACGTCCTCCTGAGGCTCGGCCGCGACGACGACGCGCATCAGGCGCTCACGGAGGCGCTCCGACTGAGCCCGGGAGACGAAGGGATCCAGCGGCGTCTCCTTGACGTGAAGGCGGCGAAGGTAGACAGCTCGGAGATCCTCCTGGAGCTCATCGAAGTCAAAGGAGTCGGCCGAGCGCGAGCGAAGGCGCTGATCGATGCGGGCTTCAAGGATCCGGAGTCCGCGAGACGATGGCGCACGTTCGATGACCCGAGCAAGTTCTTAAGTAGCGCGGTCCCTTCCACGCCGTCCCATGAAGGCGTTTCGGATTAGCGGTCGCTTCCGCATGGGCCGCCGATGGCAGTCGTTCTCGAAGGAGCTGGCAGCTTCCGACGAGGCGGCGGCCCGCGAGAAACTCCTCTCGGTCCTCGGGAGCCAGCACGGCGTGCCCCGCAAGTACGTCGCCATTGTCCAGGTCGCCGAGGTGCCTCCGGACCAGGTCGAAGATCACGCCGTCCGGTACGCGCTGGAGGCCCGCGCGTGAGCGCCGGCGAGACCGAGCTCCGGCGGGGAATCGCGGTCCTCGATCAGTACCGGGCGCAGATCGAGACGCTGGCGCAACAGCAGGAGATCATCCGCATCTCCCTCGAGGAGCACATGCGGGCCCGCGAGACCCTCGTGCGGTATCGCGAAGCCGGGAAGGCCGCGGAAGTCCTCGTGCCGATCGGCGCGAATTCGTTCCTGGCGGCGCAGTCGAAAGACATCGACAAGGCGTTCGTCTCGATCGGCTCCGATCTCCTGGTGTACGATGAGATGGACCGACAAGTCGAACGGCTCGACGCCCGGATCAAATCGATCACCGAGGCGGCCAATGCGATCGGACAGCGCCTCGGCGACCTGCAGCGGCGGGCGGAGGCCCACGGCGCCGCGGTCCAGGACTTGTACGACCGGCTGCAAGGACCGGACACACCGGGCGAGCGGAGCTAGATGTTCAAGTCTCTCCGAGAGCGGCTCTCCGGCTGGAAACAGAAGGCCGAAGCCGAGGTAACGTCGGAGTCGATCGGCGACTCCGGCCGCAAGATCAAGGAAGACAAGCTCGAGGAAATCCTGTACGACCTCGAGATCGCCCTCCTCGAGTCCGACGTGGCGTTCCCGGTCGCCAAGGAGATCGTGGACCGCCTCGCGGAGGACCTCCGGGGGAAGCGGATCTCGCGGGAGGTGAGCCTCGAACAGGGCGTCGAGGTGGCCCTCCGGGACGCGATCACGAAGGCGCTGTCCGTGCCGCCCCTCGACTTCTTCGGCCTGATCGAGAATAGCCCCCGTCCCTTCGTCGTGATGTTCGTCGGCGTGAACGGGACCGGCAAGACGACGACGATCGCGAAGCTCGCGTACCATATCATGAAGAAAGGCTACACGTGTGTCGTCGCCGCGGCGGATACATTCCGTGCGGGGGCGATCGAGCAGCTCGAGAAACACGCCGAGGCGGTCGGCTTCAAACTGATCAAGCACAATGCCGGAGCGGATCCCGCGGCGGTCGCCTTCGACGCGGTCGAACATGCGCGGGCGCGCGGCCGGGACGTCGTCCTGATCGACACCGCGGGCCGGATGCAAACGAACCAGAACCTGATGGACCAGATGAAGAAGATCAAGCGCGTGGCGAAACCGAACCTGATCCTGTATATCGGCGACGCCCTCGCGGGCAACGATGCAATCGAGCAGGCGAAGCAATTTCACGAGGCCGTCGGCCTGGACGGGATCGTCCTCACGAAGATCGACGCGGACGCGAAGGGCGGTGCGGCGCTATCGATGGCGAAGACGATCGGGAAGCCGGTCGTGTTCGTCAACCTCGGACAGACGTACAAAGACATCCGCCGCTTCGACGCGAAGTGGATGGTCGACCGGCTCCTCGCGGAGGCGTAGCGTGAGTTTCCGCGAACTCCTCGAGAAGGGGCAGATCGCGGAGTTCCCGGCGCTGCAGCTCGCCCTCGGCGCGATCAAGGGCCGCGTCGATCGATTGACGGTGGCGTCGATCGGCACGGGCGGCTCGAAGGAGGAATATCCGCTCGTCGAGATCCAAGGCACGGCGACGTCGTATCAGGTGAAGGTCCTGGAGGATTCGCCGGAATATCTGGACTGGCTGAACTCCGCCCTGCTCTGTGCGGGCTTCGTCGAGCCGATCGGACTCACGGCGATCGCGCGGCGCCTCGCCGAGTACGAGGACATCATCCTCGGGGTCGACACGAACATCCTGTACGCCTCGATCCTGGGGGAGCACCTGCTCGACGAATTCCACCGGATCCACATGCGACCGTACAAGGAGAGCGTGAACTGGATCCTCCTGGTCATCCCCGGCGTCGTGATGAAGGAGCTCGAGAACGCCGCGAACATGAAGAAGGGCAACCGGCTCTCGCACGCCGGCCGCCGCGGTTATCGGGCCCTGCAGGAGATCACGACCCTGAAAGGGACGGAAGGCTACCAGGGCCTCAGCGTCCTCGTCGTCGGCCCGACGAACCCGGAGCAACTCCACCTGTCGCCGGATGGCCTGACGATCGTGAACGCCGACTCGATGATCCGCGACCAGTTCAAGGCGTTCCTCCGCGGGATCGATGGAAGGGAGACGAACTCGCGATGCCGAGGGAGGAGTCGGTCCTCCTGGCGCGCCTCGTCTATGAGCTCGCGATTGAGTTCGGCACCGTCCGGGTGACGTGGGAGGACCACGGGCCGCACCACCTCGACCTCGAAGGCGCATGGACCTGGAAGTCGATGGAACACTGGGAGGCGTGGCAACTCATGGTCTCGGACCTCGATCCGGGCATCCACAAGGCTTTGAGCCGCTACGTCGACGGGAGCTTCGACCCGCGGCGCTTCGTGCGGGAGTGGCAGAAGCTCGCGGAGATCTTGGCCGAGTGATCAGGGCAGCCGCGGGACCCAACCGACCCGCTTCCGTGCGAGCCACATCAGATTCCCGGTCGCGTCGCTCACGCTTCGGATCTTTTTGTCCCCGACCCGAACTCGGTATGCAATCGGGATCTCGAGGAACCGGAATCCGGCGCGGATCACCTCGACCTTGAGTTCCTCGGAGAACGCCATGCCGTCGTGGACCAGCCGCAGTCGGGGCAAAATCGACCGACGGAACGACCACATGCCGGATTGGGAGTCGCGGACCCCCGAATCATACAGGCTCCGGAAGGCGATGTTGAGGATCTCGTTGCCCACGCGGTGCATGCCCGTCATCGCGCCGTCGGGGAGGCCGGAGAGGCGGTCTCCGGACACGAAGTCCGCGCGGTCTTCCGCGAGCGCCGCCAGGAAGTCGGGGAACCGGGATGCCGGGTACGTCAGATCGGCGTCGAGCGTCGCCACGAAGGTGCCGGTCGCAGCCGCGAAACCGGTCTTGTAGGCACGACCGTAGCCCCGCTGCGGTTCGGGCACGACCCGAGCCCCTTTCGCGATCGCGATGTCCCTCGTCCGGTCTCGCGAATCTGTGTCGACGATCAGAATTTCGAGGTCCCAGTCCACGAGCGCGCTCCGCACTTCGTCGATCACGGCGCCGATCGAGGCCTCCTCGTTCATCGTCGGGATGACGACGGAGACCTCGGGCATTGGCGCGCGCCATGCTGGGTACGTCGCATAAGGGTTTCGCGCTCAGCCGGGCAACGGCTCCCCGAAGAACTTGTACCCGACGTATCCGAGGAGAGCACCGCTCAGTCGCAGGAGAGACCAGAAGCTCGTCCGTTGCCGAAGCATCTCCTCCGGACGGTAGCGGCTCCAGAGCACCCCATGCTTCAACGTGAGTTGCTTCCGCCCGGCTCCGTTCCAGAAGGCTTGCCGGAGGAAATCGAACATGGAGGCGCGCGTGCGGTGGTAGACGATTGCGTCCGCTCGGAACGTAATCGCGTGACCGGCCCGGACCGCACGCATGTTCAGGTCGACATCCTCCGCCGTGATGAACCACTCATCGAACCCGCCGATCTCGTCGAGCACGGACTTGCGATACGCCAAGTTCGACGACGGGTAGGTGACATCCGTGCCCTTCACGATCAGTTCGACGCGCTCGAGTTCCTCGAAAGGGCGGTACCCGATTTGGATCGTCCGGCCGGCGACGATGCTCGTGTGCATGAGGCCGGGTCGGATCTCCTTCAGCCAGAACGGATTCGCGATGGCATCGCCGTCGACAAAGGCGACGACGTCACCCTTCGCCTTCCGGATCCCGAAGTTTCGGCCGGCCCCGCGGGTCCCTCCAAAGATGTACAGGTGGACGAAGTCGTATCGCTGCTCGTATCGCCGCACGATGTCGCGGGTCGCGTCCTCGCTGTCCGAATCGATGACGATCACCTCGAAGGGCGGCTCCTGCACCAAGAGGCTGTCCAGCAACGCGGCAATATTCCGAGCTTCATTGCGGACCGTCACGATGATGCTGACGAACAACGCGGCTCGTAACCGAGCCGCGGTAATGATGGTTTCGACATCGCGCCCTCTGGAAGGCTATCTTTATTATCGGCCCTCGGTTACTCGCGAGTCTCCTCCTATGGGCCGCATCGTCACGATCGTCGGGACCCGTCCGGAAATCATCAAGATGGCCCCGGTGGTCAAGGCGCTCGACCGCCTCGAACACGAGCACGTCCTCGTGCACTCCGGGCAACATTATGATCTGGTGATGGACCGCATTTTCTTCCGCGACATGCAACTCCGGGAGCCGGACCACCGGTTTGAGCTGAAGGAACAGCCACCCTACCTGCAGGTCGCGACGACGATGCGCGACGTCGCCGAGGTCGCGGGGAACTCGGATCTCGTGATCGTCCACGGGGACACGAACACGACCCTCGCGGGTGCGCTGCTCGCGAACAAGCTCGGACGGCCGCTCGCACACGTCGAGGCCGGCATTCGGTCGTTCGACAAGACGATGCCCGAAGAAATGAACCGGATCGTCGCCGACCAGTTGTCGCGTATCCTCTTCGCTCCCACGGAACTGTCGAAAGCGAACCTGGCCCGGGAAAACGTGACGCGCGGAGTCCACGTCGTCGGGAACAGCGTGATCGACGCGCTCACGCAGAACGTCGCGGTTGCCGAGGAACGGTCCGACGTCCTCGAGCGACTCGAGCTCACGCCCCGTCGCTACCTTCTGCTCACGTTCCACCGAGCGGAGAACGTGGACGACAAGGCACGCCTCGCGGCGGCGCTCGATGCGTTCGCGTCCGTCGGAAGCGAGACCGGTCTCCCGATTATCTTCCCCATCCATCCGCGCACGGTGAAAGCGCTGCGTGCGCACAGTCTCGAGCGCCGGGCCTCAGACATTCAATCCCTTCGCCGGATCGAGCCGACCGGCTACCTCGACCTGCTCGTCCTCGAGAAGAACGCGGCCCTCGTCCTCACGGATTCGGGCGGTCTCCAGGAGGAGTGCTGTTTCTTCCGGGTGCCCTGCGTGACCCTTCGCGAGAATACGGAGCGTCCGGAGACGTTGGACATCGGGGCGAACGTCCTCGCGGGCACGGACCCGCCGCGGGTTACGAAAGCGGCGCGTTCCCAACTCGATGCGAAGAAGGACTGGCCGAATCCTTACGGGGATGGGACGACCGGGACCCGGATCGCCACGATCGTGAACGAATTCCTCGGGTGAGCACGCGATGCGAATCCTCATGCTCGTCTCGAACGACGTGGTGCACGACTCTCGCATTCTCAAGGAGGCGAAAGCCCTCCGCGCCGCCGGCCACACGGTCGCCTTCATCGGCTGGGACCGATCGGGCCGCGAGCCCGCACGCACGATGTGGGATGGATTCGACGTCTACCTCGTGAAGACAGAGGGCCTGATGCGGCTCCTGGGCAAGGACCTGTTCCGCAATCCGCTGTGGTGGCGCCGCGCGGTCTCCATCGCCCGGCACCTCGCGTTCGACGTCGTCCACTGTCACGACCTCGACACCCTTCCAATCGGAATCCGACTCAAGGAAATCGCGGGAACCCCGATCGTGTACGACGCCCATGAGGTCTTTGGATACATGATCGAGACGGACGTGCCGCGCCCCGTCGTCGACTATGTGTTCCGGATGGAACGGCGACTCGCGCCACAGGCGGACATGGTCATCGCCGTGAACGAGGCGGTCAAGGAATACATCGACCGGGTG
>VBMB01000069.1 GCA_005878525.1 Methanobacteriota archaeon | reverse complement strand
AAGGACCAGCACGCGGCCGAGGTCATCGTCCTCTCGATGGGGCCGACGTCGTTCGACGAGAGCCTGGAACGCGCGGTCGCGATGGGCGCAGACCGGTCCGTCCTCCTGACCGACCGGATTCTCGGCGGCTCGGACACCGTGCCGACAGCGTACGCGCTGAGCGAGACGATCCAGAAGATCGGGGGATACGATCTCCTCCTTTGCGGGGAGGAGACCACGGATGCGTCGACGGGCCATGTCGGTCCCGGCATCGCAGGTCACCTGGACCTCCCGCAGATCACCTATGCGTCGGAGATCCGAATCGAGGGCGGCAAGGTCCGAGCCCGCCGGACCGCTGAGGACGGCACGGAATGGTGGCAGACGACGATGCCGTGCCTGTGCACCGTCAACTTCGGCTGCAACCGACCGAGGGAGCCCACGCTGACGGGGAAGATCCGCGTGGAGCGGGGAGGCCTGGTCACCCACTGGTCGTGCGCCGACGTCGGCATCGATCCGAAGAAGGTCGGGCTGTTCAACTCGCCGACGATCGTCGCGAAGGTCGACACGGTGAAGTTGCCCCCGCGGGCGGGACGGATTTTCTCCGGAGAACCAGACGAGGCCGTCCGAAAGCTCCTCGACGCCTTGATCGCAGATCGGGTGATCGCGCTGTGACGGACAGCCACGTCCTCGAGGACAAGTCCCATTTCCGCGGGGTGTGGGTGTTCCTCGAGCACCGGAAGCAAGGACTGCGAGACGTCAGCGTGCAGCTCATCGGCGAAGGTCGGCGCCTCGCGGACCTGCGGGCGACGACCCTGACCGGGGTCTTGCTGGGAAACGGGGTGGACGACCTCGCGAAGCACGCGATCGGCTACGGCCTCGACCGCGTGATCGTCATCAACGATCCGATTCTCGAGATTTACCGTTCGCGGCCGTACGCACAGGTCATGGCGCAGCTGATCCGACGTCACAAACCGGAGATCGTCCTCTACGGCGCCTCGAAGAACGGACGGGACCTCGGAGGTCGACTTCACGCGATCCTCGAGACCGGCCTGGCGGCCGACTGCGTCAAGTTCGACATCGACGCGGAGGGCAACCTCGACATGATCCGGCCGAGCTTCGGCGGGAAGAGCCTCGCGCACATCCTCTGCAAGAAGCACCGTCCGCAGATGGCTTCGGTGCGGCGGAACGTCTTCGTCGCCCCGCCTCACGATCCGAAGCGGACGGGCGAAGTCGTCCCGGAGACGGTCGAGCTCGGACCCTCGGACGTCGACGCGACGCTAGAGGAGTTTCAGGAGTTCACGAAAGAGGGCGGCCTTCGACCCGAGGAAGCCGACGTCGTCGTGAGCGGTGGCTACGGCCTCGGGGACCCGGGGCACTTCGTGATGCTCCAGGAGCTCGCGGACCTGCTCGGCGGTGCGATCGCGGCCTCGCGCAAGGCCGTCGACAGCGGATGGGTGCCAAAGATGCTGCAAGTCGGCCAGACGGGGATGACGGTCCGGCCGAAGCTCTACGTGGCCGTCGGCATCAGTGGAGCGGTCCAGCATCTCGCCGGGATGCAGGAGTCGAAGAAGATCGTCGTCATCAACATCGATCCGAAAGCGCCGCTGTTCGAGATCGCGGACTACGGGATCGTCGGCGATCTGTTCGAGGTCGTCCCTGAGATGGTCCGCCAGTTGAAGGCGCTCAAGGGCGGCGAGACCGGTGCCCGGACGGCAGTTCCGGCAACAGCTCGCTGAGGTTGACCCGGCGAAACGTCACCCCGAACACGGCCTGGAAGTGGGCGATGACGGACGCTTTCACGTCCTCCAAGTCGACGGGGTGCCCGAGGGACTTCTCCATCGAGGTCATGATGCCCCCGTCGTGGCCGCATGGCCGGATTTTGAGGAACTCCCGCAGGTCCGTCGTCACGTTGAGGGCGAAGCCGTGGAACGTCACGTTGCGATGGACCGCGAGACCGATCGACGCGATCTTCTTCCCGCCGACCCAGACGCCGCGCTCCGGTCCCTCGCGCGTCGCGTCGATTCCGAAGTCTGCGCAGGTCCGAAGCAGGACCTCCTCGAGGTCCGTCACGAGGCGCTTCACCTCGAGGCGGTCCGGGAGTTTCAGGATCGGATAGCCGACGAGCTGACCCGGTCCGTGATAGGTCGCCTCGCCGCCGCGCTCGACCTCGATGACCTCGAGCGCGGGATCCAAGACGTCCTCGCGCGTCCCGCGTCGGCCGAGGGTCGCGACCGAATCGTGCTCGACGAGGATGAGGCCGTCGGGGATCTTGTCCTCCGCACGGCGATCGACGAGGGCCTTCTGGAGCTCCCAAACCTCTCGGTACGGCTTGCGGCCGAGATCCAGGAGCCACGCATCTCGGACGATGAGGATCGGAGTTGCTTCGCCTTCCGTCGTCGTGAGCATGGGATCAGCGGTTCAGCACGTGGATCGCCTGGCCGAGGGCCGCTTCGGCGCTCTCCATGATCGCCTCGGGTAGGGTGGGATGGGGATGCACGGTGAGGGCGATGTCCGCGAGCGTCGCCCCCATCTCGATCGCCAGGGTGAGCTCGCTGATCAGGTCGCTCGCATCCGGACCGACGATCGTCGCGCCGAGGAGCACCTTCGAGTCCGCATCCGCGATGAGTTTCACGAAGCCGTCGTACTCGCCTGTCGTCAGCGCGCGGCCGATCGCCGCGAACGGCACCCGTCCCACCCGGGTGCGGCGGCCCTGGGCGGTCGCCTCGGCCTCCTGAAGTCCGACAATCGCGATCTCCGGGTCCGTGAAGATCGCGGCGGGCATCGCGTGCACGTCCAGTTCGACGGGATGACCGGCGATGACCTCGGCGGCCGTGAGGCCTTCTTTCGTCGCCTTGTGCGCTAGGAACGGCGGGCCGATTACATCCCCGATCGCGTACACGTGCGGGTTCGACGTGCGGAGCTGGCGATCCACTTTGACGTAGCCGCGCGGACCGAACTCGACGCCCGCGACTTCTGCGTGGAGGTCGTCCGTGTTCGGTCTTCGGCCGACGGTCACCAGGATAATGTCGGCCCGGCGCGCGATGAGTCCTTCCGGGGTCACGATGTCGACCACGGTCTGGCCCTTGTCCTCGCGCCAGCCGCGCGCCTGGGATTTGACGTGGACCTCGACGCCAAGCTTTTGCAGGTTCCGCGCGACGACACGGACCGCCTCCGGGTCCGTCCCGGGCAGGAGCTGTTCCATGATCTCGATGACGACGACCCGACTCCCGAGCTTCGCGTAAAACATGCCGATCTCCAGGCCCGACACGCCGCCCCCGATGATCGCGAAGTTCTGGGGGACGCGCGGGAGTTCGAGGGCCTCCTTCGTGCTGATGACCCTCTTGCCGTCGAAGCGAAACGTCGGCAGGTCGGACGGCCGTCCCCCGGTCGCGATGATTGCGTCGGTGAACGTCACCCAGTCGGAGCCGTCCGCCTTTCGGATCTCGAGGTCGTTCGGTCCCATGAAGGATGCATGGCCCGAGAGCACGTCGACGCGATTGCCTTTGCACAACTGGCCGACTCCGTTCACGAGTCGCTGGACGACGGACGTCTTCCATTGTTGCAGCTTGGCCAAGTCGAGTTTGACCGGTCCGGTCTCGAGGCCGCGTTCTCCCGCCCGCTCAATCGCGTGGATCAAGTTCCCGGTGTGGATCAGCGCCTTGCTCGGGATGCATCCGTAGTTCAGGCATTCGCCGCCGAGCCGGTCCCGTTCCACGAGGAGCACGCGCTTCCCGAGTTGCGCCGCGCGGATGGCGGCCGGATAACCGCCCGGCCCCGCGCCGATGACGACGAGGTCGACGTGCCGGTCCACGGACCGACCGAACGTCTCCGCTCTCTTAATCCCTTTGCGAACCGCGGCTTCGCGGGCTCCCTCGGCGAGCGAGGTTAGCCGGTTTCCACGAAGATGGTCGCGGGATGTTCGAGGTAGTTGCGGACCGCCTGGACGAACGCCGCGCCCACATGGCCGTCGACCACGCGATGGTCGAACGAGCACGACATGTACATCATCTCTCGAATCGCAATCTGGTCGTCCCGGACGACCGGGCGTTTCTCGATCTTGTGGATGCCCAGGATCGCGACCTCGGGCCAATTGATGATCGGCGTCGCGAAGATGCCCCCTTCCTTGCCGAGCGATGTGATCGTGAAGGTGGAGCCTTGGACCTCTTGGAGGGAGAGTTTCTTGTCCCGTGCGGCAGCGGCAAGCCGCTCGATTTCCTTCGCGAGGTCCCACAGGCCCTTTTTGTCGGCGTCGTGGACGACCGTGACCGTGAGGCCCTCGTCCGTGGCGGTCGCGATTCCAATGTTGTAGTATCCCTTGACCACGATCTCTCCTCGCTCGTCGTCGACGGACGCATTCAGGGTCGGGAATTCCACGAGCGCCGCGAGGATTGCCTTGACGAAGAAGGGCAGGAAGGTGAGCTTGACTCCCTTGCGGTCCGCGGTCGGTTTCAGGTGATCGCGCAGGTGGACGAGCTGCGTCATGTCGACCTCCTCGACGTACGTGAAGTGGGCCGCCGTGACGTTGGATTTTGCCATCTTCTCGAAGATGCGCTTCCTCAGCCCATGGATCGGGATTCGTTGCTCGCTGCCTCCAGGGGCGACAGCGACTGCTGGCGGAGGGGCGACGACGGTCGTCCTCGCGGGGCCGTGCGCGGCCTTGCGGACGTCATCCTCGCTGAGGCGGCCTTGCGGCCCGCTCCCCCGGATTGCTGCGAGATTCACGTTGAGTTCCTTCGCGAGGCGACGGACCGCGGGCGCCGCGAGGATATCTCCGGTCGGACTGGGCGCGGGCGGCGCCACCGTCCTTGCCGGCGCCGGTGGCGGGGCGGTCGGTCTAGCGGCCTCGGGCCGGGTCGGAACGGCCTCGCCCGCCTCCCCGAACACGATGAGGGTGCTGCCGACCTTCACGACCTCGCCCTCTTTCGCGCGGAGCTGAAGGATCTTTCCGGTGACGGGCGATGGGATCTGGACGGTCACCTTATCCGTCATGACCTCGACGACCGGGTCGTTTTCCTTGACGGCGTCCCCCTCTTTCACGAACCACTTGACGACCTCGCCTTCGTGGACGCCCTCCCCGATGTCGGGGAGCTTGAACTCGCGGGCCATCGTCTCCTCTCGCGTTGCCTCCGTCGCAAGCCCCGCGGTCATCTTAACATTTTGCACGTTCCGCCGCGAACGCGCCTGCCGGAGATGCGAATGATTTTATGGCCTCTGGCCGATGTCTATACGGGGAGGAGTAGGGTCGTGGAGGAGTGGCACAGACCGGTGGGCGTGATTTGTGCCCGGCGCTCCGCGCCGGAAAGATTCCCGGCCTGCTCCTCCTTTCTGTGACATCGGAGGGAGTGACGATGAGACGTCCGGTAGGGATATCCGTTCTTGGTGGGCTCGTGCTTTTGGCCGCTGTGATCTTGATCCTCATTTCGATCGCGAGCTTCATCGTCGGACTGGCCTTCCTCCTGCCCTTCCCGAACGGTGGGCCGAAGTTACCGGGAACGGAACTCCTCCTCAACGGGGTCCTTTATTTCGCGATCGGGGTCGTCCTCGCGATTGCGGGATCGGGGCTCCTCCGGATGCGCGTGTGGGCGTACGGGCTCGCGGTTCTCGCCACGCTGGTCACCCTCGTCTACGTGGGCTACACCGCGTACCAGCGGTCGAACTCGGGGGAGGCTCTCAGCCTTGCCGCGATCCTGACGCTCGGAATCGTCGGCGTGATTTTCGTGTACCTGCTCGCGGCGTCGCGCGCGTTCCGTCGGCCCGCCGGGGTGGCGTGAGCGGGTGACTAGAACGCCATGACTTTGTCGATTGCGGCGAGCACGCGATCCGCGTTGGGCAGGTAAACGTCTTCGAGCGTGTACGGGAACGGGGTGTCGAATCCCGTGACGCGGACGATCGGCCCGCGGAGGTACTCGATCGCCTTCTCGGCCAGGATCGCGCTGATCTCCGCACCGTATCCGCCGGTGCGGGGGGCTTCGTACACGACGACCGCGCGGCCCGTCTTCTTCACGGACGACAGGACCGTCGGCTCGTCCAGGGGCACCAAGGTGCGCAGGTCGATCACTTCGGCTTCCACGCCCTTTTCCGCGGCTTTCGTCGCGGCGTCGAGGCACACCTGGGCCATGTACCCGTACGCGATTAGGCTGACGTCCTTCCCCGATCTCCGGACCGCGGCCTGTCCCAGGGGCACCGTGACCTCGCCCTCGGGCACCTCCTCCCGGGATGAGCGGTAGAGTTTCTTCGGCTCCAGGAAGAGGACCGGGTCCGGGTCGCGGATCGACGACGTCAGGAGGCCCTTCGCCTCTTTCGGCGTCGACGGGACCACGACCTTCAGTCCGGGCGTGTGGCAGAAGTACGCCTCGGTGGACTGGCTGTGATAGTGGCCGCCGCGGATGCCGCCGCCGAACGGCGTGCGGATCGTCATCGGGACGGAGAACTGCCCCCCGGATCGGTAGCGCATCTTCGCCGCCTCGGAGACGATTTGGTCGAACCCGGGGTAGATGAAGTCCATGAACTGGATCTCGGGCACGGGCCGCAGCCCGTACAGCGCCATCCCGATCGCGGTCCCGATAATCCCCCCTTCCGCCAAGGGCGTATCGAACACACGGTCCGGGAATTCGTCGAGCAAGCCCTCCGTGCATCGGAACACGCCGCCATTGCGGCCCACGTCCTCCCCTAGGACAATGACCCGGTCGTCCCGCCGCATCTCTTCGCGCAGCGCGTTGTTGATCGCCTGGACCATCGTCATCGCGGGCATCGTCATGACCTCGTCGCGTAGTATTCCTGGTACGGGTCCTCGCCCACTTTAGCGCCCGGGAGGCGCTCGAGCATCGCCGGGTCGTCTTTAAACGGCAGCAAGTCGGGATCTTCGTCGAGGCGATCCTGGTAGTCCGGCTGAAGTTCCACGGCTCTGGCGAAGTGCTCGATGACCTTGGACTTGTCGCCCAGCCGCGCCGCGATTCGCGCAAGATTGAAATGCGCACTCGCCCGCGTCGGCTCGAGCTTCAACGCCCGGGAGAACGCCTCCGCCGCGCCCTCCAGATCTCCCGCGTGGAACAGGTCATACCCGAGGCTGTGCCACGCCTGCGGGTTGTTCGGCTGGGCGTCACAGAGCAAGCGGTCGATGCGGGCCGCCTCCATGTAATCGCCTTCCGCGCCGAGGCACGCGGCGGCGAGGGCGCAGACGTTTGCATCGACATCGCCTTTGCGCTGCAACAGCGGACGGAGGAGCGCGAGGGCTTCCTTCGCCCGGCCCTGCTTGAAGAGCTCATGGGCCCGTTGCACGCCGGACGAGGAGGACGGAGCGGGTGCAGGAGCGGCCGACCCTTTCTTTGCCATCCGCTCACCTTCGAGGAAGGGCCAGGAAGGCGTCCATCTCTTGGCGGAGGTGGGGCGGCATCTCGGCGTACACGTCGGCGAAGATCGTCTCGATCGCGGGCGGCGGGATTCGTTCGGCCTCCTGAACCGCGCGGGTGATCTCGTCTCCAATCTCTTGCTCGAGCCGCGCCTCCCGCCCCTCGTCCCACCATCCCGCATGCTCGAGGTACTTGCGGAAACGCGGGAGCGGGTCACGGGCCTGCCACACGGCGACCTCCCCCTCATCCCGGTACCGCGAGGGATCGTCGCTCGAAGAGTGAGGACCCATTCGGTACGTGACCGCCTCGACCAGCGTGGGGCCGAGTCGTTCCCGGGCATTTCGCGCCGCGTCCCGCGTGGCCCGGTAGACCGCGAGGGCGTCCATCCCATCGACGCGGATCCCGTCGAATCCGTACGCGTTCGCCTTCTCCGCGAGCGTACCCGACGCCGTCTGCTTCGACACGGGGACCGAGATCGCCCACTGATTGTTGTTGCACAGGAACACGGTCGGCGTCTTGAACACGCCGGCAAAGTTCATCGCCGCGTGGAAGTCCCCGGTGCTCGTCGCGCCGTCCCCGAAGAAGACGAGGACCGCCTTTTTTTCGCCGCGGAGCTTCATGCCCCATCCGATCCCGACCGCATGGGGCAACTGCGTGCCGACCGGGGATGAGATCGAGAGATAGTTCCCCTTGCGGTAGACGTAGTGGCAAGGCATCTGATGCCCTTTCACGGGATCCTCCGCGTTCCCCATCAGCTGGCAGAGCAGTTCCTTCAGCGGCATGCCGCGGACGAGCGCCGCGCCGGGTTCGCGGTACTGCGGGACGATCCAGTCCTCGGGGTCCATCGCCATCGCCGCGCCGACGATCGCGGCCTCTTGGCCGAGTGAGGGACCATAGAAGCCGATTCGACCTTGGCGCTGCAGGGCGAGCATGCGGTTGTCGAGGATGCGTTGGAGGCTCATCCAACGATACATCGCGACCGCTTGGTCCTCCGAGAATTTCGGGTCGAGACGGGGGTCCGTCGAGCCGTCGTCCCGAATCACGCGGAGCGCATCGACCACGGAGTTCCTCGCACCCCCTGAGGCCCGGGGAAAAACAAAACGGCAGGTGCGGCCTTAAGCCTTCCGTCCGGAGGAATCTCTAAATCGTTCGCACCGTTTTCGGTGCGGTGATTCTTGGTCCTCCCGGAGAGGACGCGTGGCTACGTCGCGATCCTCGTCGCGGCCGTCCTGTTTGGAATCTGGCCGACGCTCTCGAAACTCGTCTTGAACGCGGTCTCTCCCCTCGCGATCGCGTTTCTGATCCAGGTGATTCCGGGAGCCGCGCTCCTACCCTTCGTACGGCGTGTTCGGATTCATCGCGCCGATTGGAAGCTCATCGCCGTATCCGGCGTCGTGGGTGCGGTCATCGGACCGTTGATCTACTTCTACGGTCTCGAACGGACGACCGCATCGAACTCCGTGCTGTTGTCGAACAGCGAATCCCTCTTCACGATGCTCCTGGCCTACGCATTCCTCCGGGAACGGGCGACTCGGCGTGAATACATCGCCTTGGCGGGCATCGCCGTCGGTGCATTTCTCGTGACGACGCAACTCCGATTCGGGGACGTACGGTTCCTCGAATTCCTGGTCGGCAATGTCATGCTGGTCGCCGCCGCGGCATGCTGGGGTGCGAGCAACACGATGAGTACCGTCCTCCTCCGCCGAATCCCGATCGTGACCCTCTTGGAGGTCCAGCTCCTGATCGGCGCCGCGGTCTTCGCCGGGATCGTCGCCTTCACCGGCACCTCGCTCGCGATCCCTCTGGACGTCCTGCCGGCGCTGGTCCTCCTCTCCCTGAGTGCGGTGGGAATCTTCTCTGTTCTTTTCTTCTACGCGTTTCGGACAATCGGAGCGATGCGCACGGGTGCCGTCCTCCCGTCGTCCGCCCTGTGGGGGATCCTCGTCGCCCTCTACGTATTCCCGACGGAGACGCTGAGCGCGGTCCAAGTGCTCGGCGGCGCCCTCATGGTCGGCTCCCTCATCGCGTTCTACATCCTGCGCGGGCCGACGGAGGCGAAGGCCGGCGGCGAAACCTTGAAACCCGCCGCTTCGGATGGTCCGGATTCGCCGTGACGCCGACGACCGCGGACGATACGTCCTTTGCCCGACTCGCGGAGCTGACGCAGCAGCTCGAGGCCACGACGAAACGGCTCGAGAAGCGCGCGCTCCTCGCGGCATTCTTACGGTCCCTTCGAAGGGACGAGGTCGCGCCCGCGGTCCACCTGATCGTCGGCCGCATCTTCGCGGAGTCGGACGCGCGCGCCCTGAACGTCGGATGGGCGACGCTCAAGAAGGCCTTGGGAAGGACGAAGCAAGCCAGCCTCGTCCCGCAATCCTTGAGCATCTTGGGTGTCTCGCAGACGTTCGCGCGGATCGCGGAGGCCCACGGGCCGGACTCGACGAGGGTGCGTCGGCGGCTGCTGGAGTCCCTCCTCGGCCGGGCGTCGGAAGGCGAACGGGACGTGCTCTTGAAGAATGTGTTCGGCGAGATGCGGATCGGCGTGAACGAGGGCGTCATGCTCGAGGGGATTGCAGACGCGTCCGGCGTAGACCTGGATACCGTGCGGACGGCCCACATGTTCCTCGGGGACCTCGGGATGATCGCGGATATCGCGCTCTTCGAGGGAGCGGAAGGACTGCGCTCGCGAGGCTTGCGCCTCCTCGCCCCGATGAAACCGATGCTCGCGGAGATGGCGGAAGACCTCGACGAGGTGCTCGCGGTGCACGGGGGCATGACGGCGATCGAGTACAAGCTCGACGGCGCGCGGATCCAGATTCATCGCAAGGGCGATGCGGTGAAGATCTTCAGTCGGCGACTGAGCGATGTCACGTCCAGCCTTCCCGAGATCGTCACGATTGCGAAGGCATTGCCCGCGTCCGAGTTTCTGCTCGAAGGCGAGGTCGTCGCGGTGGACCGGGAGGGCAAGCCGCTTCCATTTCAGGATCTCATGCGCCGCTTCCGGCGTGTGCACGGCATCGAATCGGCCCAGGAAGAGATTCCACTGAAGCTGTACCTGTTCGATGTCCTCCACCTCGACGGACGAACGCTGATCGATGAGCCGTACCGCGTGCGCTGGGAGTTCCTCGAGCGGCTCGTGCCGCCGGACTTGCTGACGGCCCGCCGCATCGCGCAGCGCAAGGAGGAGATCGAGGCGTTCCTCCAGGAGGCGCTCGTCGCCGGGCACGAAGGCCTCATGGCGAAGCAGTTGGAGTCGACGTACTCTGTCGGAAAACGAGGGAAGAAGTGGTTCAAGATCAAACCCGCGGACCACTTGGACCTCGCAATTACCGCGGCGGAGTGGGGGAGCGGGCGTCGAGAGGGTTGGCTGTCGAACTATTGGCTCGCGGTGCGGGACGACAAGAGCAGTGCGTTCCAGATGATCGGGAAGACGTTCAAGGGGCTTACGGATGAGGAATTCAAGGCGATGACGGAGCGGTTGCATGGCCTCGCGACGTCAGAGGAGCGCTGGGGATTCCATGTCCGTCCAGAGACCGTCGTCGAGGTCGCGTACAACGAGATCCAGCGGAGCCCACACTACCCGAGCGGATTTGCGCTCCGGTTTGCCCGGATCGTCCGGATTCGAGATGACAAAGGGCCGAACGACGTCGACACGTACGATCGCCTCAAAGACCTCTATGCGAAGCAGTTCGAACGGAAGGGTCGAGGCCCGGACGATCTCTAGCTCGGGGAGGCGCCGTGGGGACCTCTTCCAGAACGTACCTCTAAGTAGAGGTATGACGGCGTTCGCGACCGGGCTCACTCCACGTCCCGCGTCGTCAGGATTTCTGGGGCGTGACTGCTCTGTCCGTAGGCGGTCAGGTAAATGCCGACGAGGGCGAGGCCTGCGCCGATGCCGACGCCGACCGTCGGCACCTGGGACAGGAGGACCCAGGCGAGGAGACTCGACCCAACCGGTTCTCCGACGAGGCTGAGGCTGACCACGGGCGCCGTCACCCATCGCAAGGCCCAGTTGTACAAGGTGTGCCCGCCGATCTGCGGGATGATTGCCAAGGCGGCGAACAGGAGGAGTTCTCGCGGGAGATCCCCCACCGGGGCGAGGCTCGATCCCAGCGCCACGGCGAACAGGAAGAGGACCGCCGTCGCACTCGCATAGACGACGAACGCGTAATCGAGCAAGGCGACTCGCTGGCGCACCCGCCGGCCGAGGAGGAAATAGAACCCCGCCATCACTCCGCCGCTGAAGGCCAAAATGTCTGCGTACAGGAGGCTGCCTGCGAAGCCATAATCGGCGAGGGCGATCGATACGACGCCCGCGAAGCCGAGGACGATCCCGACGGTCATCCATCGGTTCAGGCGTTCGCGAAGAACGTAATGCGACAAGAGGCCGACCAGGAGGGGATGGGACGTCACGAGGACGACCGACGATGCGATCGACTCCCCTTCGACCTTGAGGGAGGAGATCCAGAGGGCGAAGTGCGTCGCCAGGATGGCGCCGATGAGCGCCATGACGGCCGCGTCTCGCCCGGAGATTCCGAGGAGGGTATTCGGCTTTCGAAGCAAACTGCCGCGCAGGAGAATCGTCGCCCCGATGATTCCCGTGGCGATCGCGAGGCGATAGAGGGCGATCGTGACGGGGGGCGAGTTCGACCACGTGATGAAGATCGAGGCGAAGGAGACTGAAACGACGGCGAGGGCGATTGCCGCGTACGGGCCTCCCCGCATCGGCTCCGGACCGGGCCGCGTCTATCTAACTCCTGTGGCGCGGCGTCCTCGATCGCGGCTTCGTCAAACGGCGCAAGGTCTTTCGCCCTCCCGACCATATCGCGCGAAGCGAGGGAATCCATGCAGTTGAGTGACATCAAGAAGATCGCCGTGATTGGCGCGGGCACCATGGGATCGGGGATCGCCCAGGCGTGTGCCGCGGCCGGATTCCAGGTGACGATGCGGGATATCGAGCAGCGCTTCGTCGACGGCGGCTTCCGCCGCATTCGGGAGCCCCTCCAGAAGCGGGTGGAGAGGGGCAAGATGGCCCAGGCGGAAGTCGATGGAATCCTCTCGAAGATTCACGGAGTCGTGCCGCTGAAGGAAGCGGTCGATGGCGCGCAGCTCGTGATCGAAGCGGTCTTCGAGAAAATGGAGATCAAGAAGGAACTCTACACGGAGCTGGACCGGATCTGCCCGCCTTCGGTCGTGTTCGCCTCGAACACATCCTCGTTGAGCATCACAGAAATGGCGACCGCCACGAAGCGCGCGGACCGCGTCGTCGGCATGCACTTCTTCAATCCGGCGCCGGTCATGAAACTCGTCGAGGTGATCCGCGGCTCGGAGACTGCTGACGACACCGTGCGGCTGATCCAGGAGGTCTGCATGAAGCTCGGGAAGGAGGCGGTCGAGGTGAAGGAGTCTCCCGGGTTCGTCGTGAATCGACTTCTCGTACCGATGATGAACGAGGCGTTCAACCTCCTCCAGGAGGGGGTCGCGAGCCCGGAGGACATCGACAAGGCGATGAAGCTCGGCACGAACATGCCGATGGGACCGTTCGAACTCGCGGACTACACCGGTCTGGACATCGGGCTCGACGTGATGGAGGTGCTCTTTCGAGAGACCGGGGATCCGAAGTTCCGTCCGTCGACTCTCCTCCGGAAGTACGTCCGCGCAGGGCGGCTCGGGAGGAAGTCGGGCCGCGGCGTGTACAACTACACCGGGACGTGACCGTCTATCCCTGATTCGTGTAATCGCGTAGGCCCGGGACGACTAGACGGTCGGGTGCGAAACGACCTCCGAAGGCCAGCCCTCCCGCCACCGGTCGCTAGAGCTCGATCGCGATCTGGGAGATCGGCAACGGACGGCCCTCGCCGGAGGCTTGCTCCGTGAACGTGAGGGAAGCGATTGCGAGGATCGGTCCGACATCCTCCGGCACGTCCTTGAGAGGTCCCTTCGGCTCGAAGTCAGGGAACGCGCCCCTCATCGTCCGCTGCTGAATCGGCGAGTGATACCACCGGAGGACCGCTCGCTTGTCCTCGAACCAGGCGAAGATGACCTCTTTCCCGCTCTCGGTCCTCGCGGCCTCGGTGCCGAGGCAACCCGGAATCGCCTCCAGTGCACCCCGGAGCTCGGGCAACCCCGCGGTGGCTTCGCCATCGGTTTCCGAGTCTTTGCTCATCCCGGCTTCATGCTCGGTCAACCCCACCACCAACCAGCGGGGCAGGGTCCTCTGCGACCTTAGATTTGGCGCCTCGGATCACGGTGGAGGGGGGCCCTCGGGGCCCATCGGCTCCTGAGGCGGCATCTGCGGAGGCGACGGCGGCATCGCTCGGGTGGGCGGCCTCCGTCGGCGGACCGCGAACAGCCCGACGATCGCGACGAGGATGACGACCAGCAGGATCAGCCAGATCCAGACCGGCAGGCCGAACACGATTGAGGTGAAGAAGCTGCCACCCTGGTAGTTGTACGAGGTGAGGTTGAAATTGTCCGTATTTCGGCCGCTGCGGTCGTAGTCTCCGTAATCGTCGCGTCGGACTGAACTTCGAAGGACGTCGTCACAGTGGCATGAGACCAGGTCGTCCTAGTCGCGTTCGTTGACGAGGTCCACACGACGGTGGAGTCGGTCCAGGTGACGCCTGCGGTGAGCGGCCAGTGGAGCGTCTGGGGCGGGCTCCCTGCGATGACCACTGTGGTCTGGGTTGTGAGGTTCGCGATCGGAGCAACCACCGCGCGAATCTTCACGATGGCGAGGGTGGCCGTGCTGAACCAGATATCCGGAGTCACTTCGTAGCTCAACCCCGCGCCGAGGGGAATCTTGAGGTCCGCGGCCACGTGGTAAGACGGATAATCGGTCTGGTTCAGCGTCACCGACTCGGTCCCAGTGACGTCTAACCGGAGGGTCCCGTTGAGCGTCAGTCCTGCCGAACCGGATACGAAAGAGTACACCCAAAAGTCACCGGCGGCCCACGTGGGCTTGTTCATGTTGGCTCTCGCGGTCCCCGGAACGATTGCGAACGCCGCAACCAACAACAGGGCGAACGTGGCGACCATGACGCGGGCAGACGCGTGCATCCATCCCACCTACCGCCGGGAAGTGAGGGCTGGGCCTATGAGCTTACCGGTCCGACCCGAGGAACGTTCATCCTCATTCCGGACATTCCTCGCGGGAGGAGAATCCATGCCTGGCTTCATCAAGACGGAGATGGAAGACCGCCTCGCCATCATCACCGTGAGCCGCCCGGACGCTCTGAACGCGCTGAACTCGACGGTCTTGCGGGAGCTTTGCGGACATCAAGGAGATGGCGAACCTCTCGGGCCTCGAGATGCAGCGATTTTCCGAGATGGGCCGGCGACTCGGAGACGCGATGGCGTCGTGCAATAAACCAATCATCGCCGCGATCAATGGATTCGCCCTCGGAGGCGGATGTGAACTCGCCCTGGCCTGCGACATCCGGATCGCCTCCGTTCGCGCGGAACTGGGCCAGCCCGAAGTAAACATCGGCATCATCCCCGGATTCGGAGGAAGCCAGCGCCTCCCGCGCCTCGTCGGGCCGGGCTGGGCCGCGGAGATGATTTACACCGGGGAGCGGATCGACGCCGCGACCGCGGAGCGGATCGGCCTCGTGAACCGCGTCGTCCCCGCCGACCGCCTCCTGTCCGAGGCGAAGGCCCTCGCCCACAAGATCCTCGAGAAGAGCCCGGCGGCGATCGCCCTCGCGAAGGCGTGCCTACGGGCCGCGTGGGACATGCCCCTCTCCGCCGGCTTGGACTTCGAGACCGCCGCGTTCGGAATCGTCGGATCGACGCACGACAAGGGGGAAGGGATGCGCGCCTTCATCGAGAAGCGCAAGCCCGCGTGGACGGGCGCCTGATCAGTACGACTCGAACTCCTCTTGCAGATCGATCACGACCTGCTCGAGAACTTCCTCGAACGAGGAACTCCGGTACTCGCGCATCCCGCCGAGCTCGCTCTGGATGCGGGCGATGAAATTGTTTGAGCTCTTCAGGAATTCGACGTTCACGAGGGATTCTTCCATCGTCATCCGCTCCTGGGGGACGGTGCGGCGCGGGGTCCCATTCGGGCGTATCCGAGGTCCCTATTTAAGAGTTGCCCGCCATTTTGCCAAACCGATCTCTTTGCTTAGGCTCCGTTCAGATTTTCACTTTCGGGCATCTCTCAGGGGCAGGATGATATAACGGTAAGATTGTGCGTAGGAGGTGCGCGCCCACCGCACACTCGTGTTCAATATTGAATGGAACGATCGCCGCCTCGGCGACCTGCTCGAGGAATTTCGTTTGATCGTCAACAAGTCCATTCGATTAGCTTTACGGGGCGATTTTCGCTCGAGAGCGTCTCTCACTCGGGCCGCGTATGCGGATTTGAGTCGAGATCACGTCATCCACAAGAAGTATATTCCTTGCGCTTTCGAAGTGGCTCTCGGCGTTCTGAAAGCCCACCGTCGGCGACTCCGAAAAGGACGGTGTTCATTGAACCCCTACATCCGCCGGCCAATCCTCAAGGCGGAGAACCAGTCGTATTGGCTTGACCGCGAGACCGGGCGTCTTCGCATACCTCTCCAAGGAACGGAAGGCGTGCAGCTCCTCCTTCCAATCTCGAAATGGCACCGGTCTTTCCTGAGCGACTCTACCTGGGGCCTTGGATCCTTGACGGTCGTCCCAGGGAAAATCCTCGTTGTGGTGCGAAAGGAGGCGCCTCCCATCTACCAACCTACGTCGGCCATGGCCTTCGACACAAACGAGGACTCGCTCGATGGCGTTCTCGCCGAGGGGGCCGACGGCTGTCCAGTGACCCATTTTCTAGGCGGAGTCAGGCAGATTCAGGCGACGCATTTCCGCCGCCGCCGGCGTTTGGCAAGGCAGAAGGCTCACGACCGACGAGTACGGCGGAAGCTATTGGCTCGCGAAGGGAAGCGAGAGCGCAATCGAGTGCGGCAGCGCCTTCACCTGACGAGCAAGCTTCTCGTAGATATGGCCAAGGCCTTTGGATCAGCCATCGTCCTCGAAAG
>VBMB01000068.1 GCA_005878525.1 Methanobacteriota archaeon | reverse complement strand
CGCGAGCCAGGCGACCTCGATCGCCGTGTATCCGCGCGTCGGCCGTTGGGTCTCGGCCCGCGGGGATCGATCGACGCAGTTGTATGCGGCCGTGGGCCGATCGATGCTGTTCCCGTCGTTCCTGCTCGTCGGGATCGCGGCGCTGCCGTACGGTGTACGTCTCGGCGCCGCCATCGCGCTGCACGCCGGCGTCGGACTCTGCTGGGCCCTGATCAATGTCGCGGGCTCGACGCTCGTGTCACGACTCGCTCCTGAGAATGGCCGAGCGGAGGCGTTCGGGACCTACAACGCCGTCCAGGGTTTCGGCTCGATCCTCGGGCCCCTCCTCGGGGGATTCGCCGCGCAATACCTCGGATACGCGATGGCCTTCGGCACGAGCGTGGCCCTCATCCTCGCCGGCTGCGCGATTCTCGCGGCCACGCGCCTGTCGGAGATCGGAGCGCTCGGCGAAAACGGTAAATGACAACCCGGCTTCCGGCGGCCAAGGCGCGCTGTGAAGGTCCTCATCCTGGGCGGATACGGTGCGATGGCCCAGTCGACGGTCCCGGATCTTCTCTCGAGTCCCGGGGTCGAGCGGGTCGGCATCGCCGGGCGGAACGCCTCGAAGGCGGAGGCTTTCGCGGCGTCGCAACGGGATGACCGTGCGACCTCGGTCTCGGTCGACGCCCGCGATTCAGCCGACCTCGTGCGCGAGCTGAAGCGCTGGGATTGTGTGATCAATAGCACCTGGTACGATCTCAACGTCCCGATCACCGAGGCGGCGATTGCGGCGGGGATTCACTACTGCGATCTCGGAGGACTGTACCACCAGACCCTTCGGCAGCTGAAACTGGATTCGCGGGCGAAAGACGCCGGGGTGACGTGCATCCTGGGAATCGGATCCACTCCGGGCACGATGAACGTGATGGGCAGGCATGGAGCGACCAAGCTCGACAATGTGCGGAAGGTGCAACTCCGGAGCAGCGGCGCGGTGGTCTCGGGCGGAGAGCCGGGAAAGTTCGTCCCGCCGTACGCCATTCGAACGATCTTCGACGAGTTCTCCCTCGATGCACCGATTCTCCGCAAGGGGAAAATCCGATTCGTGCCGGCGCTGTCCGGGCTGGAGCGGTCGGAGTTCATGCCTCCCGTGGGGGTCGTCGAAGGATACTACACGATCCATTCGGAACTCGCGACGATGCCGAAGACGATCGGGAAAGGAGTCCAAGAGATGGACTTCATTGTTGCCTTCCCACCCGAGTTTCGCGAGACGGTCGCGACCCTGGTCCGTCTCGGTCTCGCGAGTCGGGAGGAGTCCACCGTCGAGGGGACGAAGGTTCGTCCGTACGACGTCACGTCAAGCGTGATTGACGCGCTGCCGAAGCCGAAGCAACCCGAGCTCGATGTCGACATCCAGCGGTGTGTCCTCGTCGGCGAGAAAGACGGCAATCCGATGACGTTGCGCTACGAAGCGGTCACCTGGCCCCATGAAAAGTGGAAGGTCGGCGGCGGCGTCGTCGACACCGGAGTGCCGCCATCCATTGCAGCGCAATGGCTGATCCGTGGGAAGGTGAAGGAAAGAGGGGTGGTTCCGCCGGAAATTGCGTTCGACCCTGTGCCCTACTTCCAAGAATTGAACGCCCGCGGGCGAAAGATAGCCACGGCGCCGGATTTCTGGGCTACTAAGCGGCGCTCGGGGTTCGGACAATCGATCTACTGCGCTTTCACGCTCGTCGAGGGGCGCCCGCAGATGAGATTACCTCAGAAGCGGAAGCCCGTTCCGCCTTTCTGAATCCGGTTCGAGATTAAGACGAAAAGGGCGGACAGTCCGAGGATGAGTGTGGAGGCCGCGTTCAGTTCGGGCGTCGGGATTTTTTTGGACAGGGTGGCCCAGAATACGACGGGCAAGGTCTCGATACCCTGCCCTTTGAGGAAGTCGGTCACGATGACCTCGCTGAAGGAGAAGGTGAAAGAGAGGAGCGCCGCGGAAATGAGTCCGGGCATGATATTCGGGACGGTGACCCGGAGAAACGTCGTAATCTCGTCGGCACCGAGGTTCATCGCTGCTTCTTCAATGGAGCGGTCGAATTCTTTCAAGCTCACGATCAGCACGACGATGACGATGGGGATGCAGAAGGTCACATGGCCTACGATGATGGACGAATATCCGAGCAGCCACTGGCTGTGCGTGTACGGTCCGAGGTATAGGTCGTTCAGGAAGGTGATGAACACGAGAATCGAGATGCCCATGATGATGCTCGGCATGACGAGGCCGGTGTAGAGCATCAGGTTGAGAAATGGCTTCGATCCATAGCGGTAGCGGACGATTGCCATCGCCGCCGGGAGGCCGATTGCCAGCGAGAGTAACGTCACGGCGAGACCGATGCCGAGGCTGTTCCAAAGCGCCCCGGTCATGTCCGGATCCGAGAACAGGGAACGGACTTGCGTCGGCCCCTTCGGCGAGAGATACCAACGCGTATCGAAGGAGCTCCAGATGATGATGTTGTTGTCGTGGTTGAACGAGAACACGACGACCTGGGCGAGGGGGACATAGAAAGCCGCCAAGACGAGCAAGACATAGACCTGTAGAATCCGCTTGCCATACTTCGCAGCGACCTGGTCGTACCGACGTTCCAACGGACCTCGAACGACACGCATGCCAGTGCCATCGCCGTCCCCCATCGAGGTCGCGGGTTGTCCCTTGGATCGCCTGAACAGCGCGTCGAGAATGCGGTCTCGGAGTCGGGCCAGCGCATCAAGCAATCGACTCTTCTTGCGGAACTCGGTTCCGGCGGCCTCGGCGTATGCGACGTAAAAATACAGGAGGACGATGGTCGGGATCAGGACAACGACCGAGGCCGCGGCACCGTTCGGCAAATAACCGAATTTCAGGAACGCATCGTAGATGTAGTTCCCGACGAGGGTTCCGGACTGGCCCGCGAGGAGCTTCGGCTCGACGAACGACCCAAAGGCGGTGATGAAGACGAGGATGGTCCCCGTGATGACGCCGTTGTACGACAAAGGAAATGTGACGTTCCAGAACGTCTTCCATTTTCCCGCGCCGAGGTCCTGCGCGGCCTCAATCAAGGCGGGATCGATTTTGAGGAGAGCCGTGAACAGCGGGAGGATCATGAACGGAAGCCAGATGTAAATCAGCGCGGGAGCCACGATGTTCGGGCTACCAAACCCGAAGTTGCCGAATAGCCAATCGGCAAAGCCTCCGAGACCGAGCCAATCGAAGAACAATCCAAAGTACCCTTGCCTCTGGACCCAGGGATAGATTGCGTAGACCTGCACGACGAAGCTGATCCAAAACGGTACGACGATGAGGTTCAGCAGGATTGATCGATATTTTTCCGAGCACACGCGGGCCAAGTAGTAGGAGATCGGAAACGAGGCGGCGAGCGCGCCGGCCGCCGCGACGACCGCGACCAAGACCGTCCGAATCGTGAGGCGGGTGACGATGCCGAGGGGATTGAGCGCGAACCTGTAGTTGTCTAGGGTCAGTCGGTTGTACGAGATTGTGAGGTCGGTGTTGATCGTCGCGAACCCGAAGAAAACGACGATGACCATTGGAAGCAACAGGAATAAGAGGAACCATAGGGAGGAGGTCGCGGAGAGCACTTCGCCTTTGAGGGATTCCCGTCCCGAGGTATAGAGCGCGACCCGGCGTGCGACCTTGCCGGTCACGCTCGAGGTCGCCATGGCTCAAACCGAGGTCAAGGCGAACCAAAGGGGGTTATACAGGTTCTCAAGGTTGAGCAGACCGACGTCTCCGGATATGTCGCACCGCGCGAATCCGGCAGGGTCGTACTTGTTCGGGTAGAGGATCGGTTCTTCTGTCATAATCCACCCGCTGGGGAAGATCGGCGTCGGGTTCCCTTGGGCGTCGTGCTCGAGGTTCCAGAAGTAATCGTAGCACCGCTGGTTCGGCGTCGAATACAGGTTCCATCTCGTCAGCGTTTGGTTCTCCGGCCATCGATTAGTGGGATCGTCGGAATCGCCGTCTCCGATCCGGTGGATGAAATCGAGGAATTGATGTGCAAGCCAGAGGTTGCGGGACTTGGAGTGGATTGCCGCGCAGTCGATCCACCAGGTCGAGCCCTGCTTCGGAATGAGGTAGTCGACATGCAACTGAGAATTCTGGTCTGGCCGCTTCGCATACATGATATCTCCGGACCATGCCTGGTTCAGGTACGAAGCGCCACTTGCCAGGGATGCAGCATCCTCCGTGCTGTTGTAATCGAACAGATTCGGGCGCGCCGCGACCAACCACTGCCCGCAATCGTTTACCCGGTTCGAATCCGTCTCGTTCGTCGTCCACTGATAGACGCCATTCCAGGGAGGATTCGGGTCGTTAGGAATGCCCGTCGGCGATCCCAGAGAGTCGGTTAGGCCTTTCGAGAGCTGTTCCTCCCAGCCGGCCTTTTTAAATCCCCATCCGAGGACATCGCGCTCGTCGTCAAGCATGCGCATGTGCTTGACCAAGTTAAGGGTTGAGGGGCTGTTCGACGGCTTCCACGAGGCCATCCAGAGAAGATCGAATCCATTCGCTTCTACGTCTTTCCTCGGGATAAAGTCGGTGTTGAAGCCGACGCCGGTCGTACCCCAGAAGTACGGCTCGCTGACAAACTCGCCCCAGGCATTCATATCGAATGAATCCTGCGGTGGAACTCCGACGAACTGCGAACCCGGAACCGCGACGTTCGTCAGGAAGTGGGGAAGCCAACTCGTGTTGAGGTTGTACACCAAGTTCCCGTGTTTCATCAAGTCCACGACGTAGTTCGAAGGAAAGAACACGTCGAACCTCTGGCGTCCGAGCGTGATCCACTCGAAGAGCTCCTCGTTGCTCTCGTAGATACTCACGAGGACATGGACATCGTACCCGAACGTCTGCTTGATGTACGTCTCGAAGTCCTGCGTGAACGAACCGGGCCAGTAGTCGAACCACTGCGCGACGTACAGGGTCCCTGGGGGCGAAACACCGGGCTTCGGCACCGTATAATCCGGAACCTTGCTGTAGTCTACCCGGAGAACCTGCTGCCCCGTCTTCGGATCCGTGCTATAGAACTCCCATGCCGGACTCGCTTCCGCGGGGGCTTTGATGATGCCGCTCGCGGAGAGGAACCCCATGCCCCCCAACCCCGCGGCCGCACCGGCCGCCGCCGACCACTTGATGAAATTGCGTCGGGTCAGTTTTCGACGGGGCCGGGCGTCTTCGGCCTCCGTTTCATCCAACGAGTCGTCGCTCGTCCTGTCCCCATTCAAGCCATCGGCCGTCCCGTATATAATCGTTCAGCGAAATCCTGAGCAGTGTGAGCATCGTCTCGTAGAATTCCATTTCCAATAGGGCTTGCGCTCTCGATTGAGTTTGGTCGGAGTCCGGTCGATATAATCCGGGGGCCGTAGCTCTCTGACTATGTTCCATCGTCGAATCTGCATCCCACGTCGGAGCTCACGAGGTGGAACGGGTTGACATGCCTTCACTCAACGCCGGGTGCGTTCAACTACGGCCTTGCCAGAGCGTACGACTACGCCCCTATCGCTTGGCCGCCGAAGTACGGGAGAGGTGGCACTTCCTCTTCCCGTCGGTCACGCGGTTCTGCGATCCCATGCCGCTCTCCGATTCCGTCGAACCTGCAACGGAACCTCCAACACCGGAACAGCCCCCCGGCCGGCGTCTCGTACGCCCTCTGGCAGACGAACCCTGCCAACTTCGGGAGGTACGACTACGCGTTGTGGACTTGGGACACGTATGGCAACTGGTCTGCGACCTGGCCAGCCGGTTGGTCTCAAAACAAGCCCGGCAGCTACCCGAGTGTTCCGTGGCGAGCAATCTACTTCAAGCCGCTAGGCAGCCGACCGGCGACGGCCGCGCTCGCATGAGCTCCGGGCTCGTCGATTCTGCGAGGCTCGTACCGTCAGGCCGCGCCGTGACCGATACGACGAACGTGACAAGTTCATCGTCCGCTACCGCGATCGCGGCTCGGCTCGCGCAAAAGCGACTATCCTAAACGAACTGCTGGCTGGATCTTCATCAGGCTGAATGGTGCGTTCGAACATCGTCCAAGCCAATCGCGCGACTGACGCGCTAGGAGGGGCTCGCTAACTTCATATAAGGTTCCAGGGTTGTCCGCGGTCGCCGCCTCTGGAGACGCCATGCTTTTTCCAGTCGCGTCTTCCGACGGGGGGATTCGATGGAAGAGGAAGGAGAGCCAGTCGAAGAGGAGGTGGGCGAAGAAGAATTCAGAGAGACCCCGGCACGAAAGCGGTCGGGACGTCGAATCCTCGTCCTCGTTGTAGTGATCATCGCCGTCCTCGCGTTCACGGGTGTGTACTTCCTTTTCCTTCGCAACGCCCCACCCAACGCAGAGTTCACGTACAATTCGGTGGACAAACACTTATTCGTGAATGCGGAGAACACGACGGACCCGGACGACTCGATCGCGTCCTACTCCTGGAATTGGGGCGACGGAAGCCCCGTGGACTCGGGCAACCTCGTGACCGCGACACATGACTTTCCGCAGGAGCGCATCCCCTACACCGTAACACTCACCGTGCGGGACTCCCGAGGGGCTTCCGGGACGGCCACGCACTCGATTACCCTCGTCATCCTGCCGACCCCATTATTCATCGCTCGGCAAGCGGGGATGACGACGTCGTTTGATGCGGGGCAATCTACCGCATCGCCGGGCAAAACGATCGCTTCGTATCGATGGAATTTCGGAGATGGGGGAACCAATACCAGCCGCGTAACGACCCACACCTACGCGAACCCCGGTCGCTACGTCGTCTCCTTGAATGTCACGCAGCCGGACGGGCTGTCGAACACGGTCGCCCGGTACGTGAGCGCGAACACGACGACCGTCGACATCCTCGCGAATCAGTTCTTCGTCTCCGGGTGCCCGTACAACAACTACTGGGATCTTCGCTACCGAACGTACGGCGACCAGATCCTCCGCAGGCCGAGTCCCTGCACGGACTTCTACCCGTGGATTCTCTACAAGGGCCACCCCGACACAAACCCGTCCTTTGTCTACACCTTGTACCGGTTCGACGCCCGGGTGACAAACAACCTCGGATACAGCGTATGGCAGCCCGTGATGCTTCCGGTCTTCAACGCGTCTGTCGTCCCGTCGCCGTCGTCGTACATCCACTTGAACTTCACCTTCAACTACCTCAATAACACGGACATCGCGTATTGGGACAATACCTCCTGGCCCGTGAACTCGAAATACTCGGACGGGTTCGGCTACCTGGTCCGCGGAACCGTCCAGATGGACCTCCAGGAGTCCAAGCGGATCTTCGACGTCGGGGATCCTGTCCCATTCTCCCCGACCGCGAACTTCACCTCGCAATGGAAGAATTCCAACAACGGCCTATCCTCAGACAACCGGTACACGACCACCTCGATGAACGGTGCCATCACGGAATACGGGAACTACTCGGTCCCGCAGCTCGCGTCATCTCCCATCCAGGAGGTGGAAGTCGGCCTGGAGGCGCACTCGGCGGGAGATGACCAAGTACGGGTGGACTTCTCAACGGATGGAGGGCTCACCTGGGCGACCGCCGGGACCGTGACTCCCGGAGCGACGGACGGTACGACGTTCATCGACGTGACCTCCCTCCGGACGTGGACGGTCCCCCTCCTGAGCGATACGAACTTCCGAACTCGGATCGCGTACGTCCAGGTCGGCCCGACGAACAGCACGGTGTTCGTTGATTGGGTTCCCATCCGGGTGCAGTCCATCTCGCCCGCCTGGTGGTGGAGTGCGAGCACCGAGCTCGGTGGCTCGAACGTCGGGCCCCTCGAGAACGCGGTCGGGGTGTGGCTGGACCAGCAGGGGAACGGAAAATACGACATCTGGAACGGCTTCCAGTGGTACTACGAGTCCGATATCGCAGACCTGAATGCGGCCGTAGCCCCCGACGGCACCACGACGGTCACCATCTTCTTGGACGGCTGGGGGCTCGACACTCTGATGGCGCGGTGGTTCTACTGGGGTAGCGCGAGCTACCACGATGCCGTTTGCGTCGTTGGCTACGGAACGTGCACCCAGACTCTCCCGTACGGGGCCATCAAACCGGCCGGGTGGATGCCGTTCGAGACCTGCTGGTGCGAGAACGCAACGGTCGACGCAAACATTACCCGGAGCCTGAACCTGGACTACCAGGCAACGAGCGAGTATTGGATGGGGGCTGTCGGCAACACCGGTCCGGACGGATTCTTCAACACGACGACTTCTCAATCAACGGACGATCGCGCCGGTTGGGCTTTCTCCCCGAGCCTCATGGACTACGTGCCGCGGTTCGGATCCGGGCTCACGGGCGAATCGTCCTTCCCGAATTCCGAACTGCGATGGTACGAACAGTCGACGGGACTTGTGACGACCCCGGGCAGCTACGCGTACGGCCAACGGTACGAGTACATGGTCGTGCCAAACCGATGGAATATGAGCCTCGGGAACACGCTGACCTTAGTGCTGCCACGCTTCCCGGTCCCGTGGTACGACCCCCTCGGCTCGTACTGGGACTCGGTGGGCCATATCGGACGGTATACGACCTTCATGTCGACCATGACTCTCCGAGAGGTGACGCCGACCGTGCCGGGCCAGGGCTATTACCTGTGGGATGGTCGCGGGAAGGTCCTTTCTCTGGCGGCTCCTTCCGGGTTCGCTTGGCCGAATGCGAACAACCTTCCCCTCGACCCCGCACCATACATCGAATTTGGGCCCGAGTCGACCGGATGATGAGCGATCGGCGTTTTCTGTTGGCTCGATGCCGCCGGATTCCGGTAGGGGGCGTCGGTCAGGCGATATCGCTCGACCGGTCGAGGATTTCGATGCAAAGCGTTAAGCGAAATGCGGCCGCTCTCCGCGGAGGACGGTTTAAGGCCTGCCGGGCGGTGGGGAAAGAAACTGCTCAGCAAAGCCGTGACCGCTCGCCCGCGACCGCGTTCAAGCCGGACCAGGGGTCGATAGAGTGCCGGAGTACGATGTCGAAATTCGAGGATTGACGAAAGTCTTCGACGGCACGATTACCGCGGTGAACAACACGTCCTTCGGGGTCGAGAAAGGATCGTTCTTTACCCTCCTCGGTCCCTCCGGGAGCGGCAAGTCGACGATCCTGCGGATGATCGGAGGCCTCGAGAAGCCGACGAAAGGCCGCGTCTTCATCGGGCGGAAGGACGTCACAAATCTCCCGCCGTACGAGCGCGATACGAGCATGGTCTTTCAGAGTTTGGCATTGTTCCCCCACCTTTCTGTCGCGGGGAACATCGCCTTCGGCCTCAAGATGCGGAAGGTACCCAAAGACGTCATCGAGAAGCGCGTCGCCGGCGCTCTGGATCTGGTCGAGTTGCCCTCCAAGAAGTACGGGTTTCGGAGGATCACCCAGCTCTCGGGAGGCGAACGCCAGCGGGTCGCGCTCGCCCGCGCGCTGGTCACGGAACCCCGGGTTCTCCTCCTGGATGAGCCGTTCGGGGCCTTGGATCTGAAGCTGCGAAAGCAAATGCAGGTGGAGACGAAGAAGCTCCAACAACAGCTCGGGATTACGTTCATCTTCGTGACCCACGACCAGGAAGAAGCGTTGACCATGTCGAACGTCATCGGCGTGATCAACAAAGGTCGTGTCGAGCAGATGGGGAACTCCCAGGAAATCTACGAGCGCCCCGCGACGAGGTTCGTCGCCGGATTCATCGGAGAGGCGAACGTCATCGGTGGAACCGTGGACCACATTGGGGATGGGCGAGCCCTCGTGAAGCACGATCAGTTGGATATCGTCGCTCCCGTTGCGGAAGGTATCGGTCCAGGGGACAAGGTCTTTCTATCCATACGGCCCGAGAAGATGCGGGTCGGACCGGAAGCCGCCGGTTGCGTGAACCATTTCAGCGGCACCGTGGTGGACGAGGTCTACATCGGTCTCGCGACAAAGGTGACGATCCAACTCGACTTGGGCGGCCGGCTTATTGCCAACGTTCAGATCACAGACATCGGGCAATCCGTCCCGATCGGGACCAAAATCGACGTCGGATGGAATCCCGCCAACACGGTTGTGATTAAGCCGCCACCCGAGCCCGAGAAACGCCGAATGCCGACGGCGTCGTCGATCTCCGAGGAGACGTTGCCCGCGGCCTAGCTCCCGCAAGCCTCGTCCTCGGTTCAGCCAACGGGGTTCCAGCTCGCCCCAGTTCCCTGAAATGACGTTCTGAACCTAATTGCCGGCCATCGGGGGACTCACAAGGCGGCCGTCGACCATCCGGAGGACTTGATCGACGTAGCCCCCAATCCGGGGATCGTGGCTCACAATCATCGCGGTCTTTCCGTGCTCATGAACGATGTCCCGGAGAAGCCCCATGACCGCTTCGGCGTTCACGGAGTCGAGTTCGCCCGTCGGCTCATCCGCGAGAAGGAGTGGCGGATCGTTTGCGAGCGCCACCGCGAGGGCGACTCGTTGCTGTTCTCCCGCGCTCAGGGCGTCCGGGCGATGGTCCGCGCGAGACTGGAGCCCAACAACTTCGAGCAGGTCACCGGCTTTCTTCTCCCTCTCGGGCGCCCTCCAGCCCACCATCCGGAGCGGCAATTCGACGTTTTCTTGGGCTGTGAGCAACGGTACGAGATTGAAGAACTGGAACACGATGCCCACCGTCTCTCGGCGGTATCTGGCGAGTTCTTTCTCTCCGCGCCGCGTGATTTCGCGCTCGCCGACCCGGATCGATCCGGCGGTGCAGCGATCCAGGCCTCCAACGAGGTTCAACAGAGTCGTCTTCCCGCATCCGGAGGGACCGACGACGCCGACCGCCCGGCCCGCCGGAATCGACGCATCGATCCCTCGCAGCGCGATTACGTCTTTCACCTTCGTCCGATACACCTTGATGAGATCGCAGATTTCGACTCCGACGCGGTCGTGCTGCCTCAATTTCGCGTCCATCTTTGTTCACAGTCCACGGAGCTTCAGGACCTTCGGGAGGTTCATCCAACGCAGGCGCAACCCGGCTAGGACGGAACCGATCGCGATCCCGCCGAGAGTAGCCAACAAGAGAATCCACGTCGTCAAAGGCACCACGAACTCCATTGGCAACGAATAGGGCGCAATGAGCGCCTCGGTCCGCAGAAACGCCCAAAGGAGCACGAGGGTCGTGGGGATGGCCAAAACGGACCCGATCACCCCGACCGCGCTCCCCTCCCCCAAGAGGAGTAACGTGAGCCTCCGTCGATCGAACCCGCGCGACACGATCGTCGCGAGCTCCCCTTCGCGTTCGACCCCTGACGCATATGCAGCGGAAGCGACGGCGAGAATCACGACGAAAACCGCGAGCCCTGCTTCCGTGTAAAGCAGCCCAAACAAAGCCGCCCGGAACGGATCGTCACGCAAGCTTTCAAGGAAGTCTTGATAGACGATCGCCGTGCCCGACCAACGGTCCTCCAAGTACCTCGCCACGACGTGTGGGTCTTCGGCGGATTGCGTGCGGAGAATCAGGCGTTCGCCCGGAGATGTCAGGGGGAGTTCCGTCAGGCCGCTCGCCTCCAATGTCTGGCGGTCGACGACGATCGTCGGGTTGAAGTCGATGGCGTCCCCGGAGCGCTGTAGCCCCGGGAGGGCCATGACGACAGCGACGACTTTGACGATGACCGCGTAGAGGTGGGCAGTTCGACCGCCGCCGATGACGACGTTGAGGACGAGCTGGTCCCCGATACGGAGTCCCAGGGCGCTCGCCGCAGCGGCGTTCGGAATCGCGCCGTTCGTCGACGCGAGGGATGCGACCACCCCGGGGCCGCCTTCCTCGAAATAGTAGCTGTCGAGCCACGTAACTGTCCGGGCGTAGTCTGACCCATTTATTGCCGCAAGTACTCCGTAATTCGAAGAGATGAAATCGACCACCGTCGCACCCCTGACGTCCGGCCGTGCCGAGAGGTTGGCGAGATCGCCAGCCGTGATCCCTCCCGAGTCGAAACGGACGTCTCCTCCCACAATAGTGCGGGCGACGCGGCTCGTCTGCGCATCGACGATGGCGGCGAGGCTCACGACGAACATTGCGAACGTGAGGGCGAAGGCGGTGAGCACCGCGAGATTGGACGAGCGTCTCGGATTGCGTCGCAGGCCTTCGGCAACCAGGAAATCGAGTTGACCCAGCCAGGGACGGACCATTCGGGCCAGGCCGCGATACGGTCGGTCCGTGCCCAGAGTCACGTATCGCGCGACTCCCAAGATCAGGAGGACTGGGGCCAGGGCGATCAGGACCGCCAAAAGCGCGCCGAGGAGAAATTGGAGGATTCCGGCCTGTCCGGAACTGCCTGCGAGACCCGCGAAGAGGAGGAGACTCGAGAGGCCGAGGGCCGTGAGGAGAAACGATCGGGCCTCCTGGTACTCGACTGCCGTTTCGAAGGGGCTGATGACCTTGAGTGCGAGTACGACCCGGATATTCGACGCACGACGCACGAGCGGATATGCCACCAAGAACGCCGCGAGGATTGCAGCAATGATCGTGACGGCGATGGCAGAGAGGGACACAGAGATCTCGTTCAAGGGGATGGACCCGCTGCCCGGCAAGGACGCATTGACGAAACCCAGGAAAACTCGGCTCAAAACAACGGAGAGGGCCAAACCGCAGAGCGCCGCGACGGCGCCGATCGACAAAGCTTCAACGAGGAGTCCTGCGGTGACCATCCCGACGTCGGAGCCCCGCGAGCGTAACGTGCCGATTTCGTGCCGCCGCTTCGCTAGCCCCGACTCAAAGCTCATCCGCGTGAAGACGAGTGCGAGGCCAATCGCGGGGAGGGAAAGGAGGAGCAACACTCCGCGTTGGAAGACCATCGAATCGTCAACGACTCGGACGACGTCGGAGATGCGCAATCCCGTTTCGGGACTCGAGCCCTCCGCGACGGAAAAGCCGCGGTCAGCAAGGCCCGCCGTCACCTCTCGCTCAACATGCAACACGCGCGCCTGGGTCTCGGCAGCATCGTAGGGATTGATGAGTTGCCCGCGGTCGGCCCAGACGAAGATTCTCAGAAGAGGAGGGTTGTCGATTGCGAGGTTGAGCACAGTTCGCATCTGGTCTAAGGCGTCCAAACCGGCGAAGACAACGTCTCGCCCCGGGACGAAACTGAGAGGCTGTGCGAGATGGGAGGCCGTGTTGGAGGCGAGCGGAGTCGTCAGCACCGTCCCAATCGTATAATTGGCGGTGAAATTCTCCATGGAGCAAGACGCGGCCGACGAGCATACGTTCACCACGTTGAGAAGCTGGATTTGGTCCCCCACTCCGAGTCCGTATCGCCCGGCAATGCGATCTGGAACCGCGAGAGTACCGAGCGGGAGTTGGAATGAACCCGAGAAACCGAGTCGCCCAGCGAAGGAAGCGAACGACGCCCTGACGAAGGCGATATTGATCGGCGTGAGATTGGCCCCCGCACCACTCGTCGGCCGGCCAACCGCAAACGTCAGGCCAGGTGGGCTGATGACGACGGGCTCCGCACCAATGACGCCTTGCGCGCCCGCTGCCGTGGCACTCGAGTTGTCGTATTCCGATGAGAAACCTTGGGCCAGATAGTCGTACGGAATCGATTCAACGAGCTGGCGAACGAGCGTCTGGATTTCGGAGTCGAGGGCGACGGCGGGTGTCGCGACGATGGCGACCGCGAGCGAGAGGCCGACGATCACGAGCGCGGCTCGTCGTCGAGCGCGCCACAGCGTGATCAGGCTGTAGCCTATCATCGTTCGTCGGACCATAGCACCCGGCAAAAGAGATGTCCTGCAATGAGAGTTACGGTGATCCGGATTGCGTGCAGGGTGGGGGGCTTGGTTCGATTCTGGCCTCGAGACCGCAAAGAATTGGAAGCAGGACCCCGGACCGTGCGCGTCAGAAGCGGTAGAGCGTACCACCGCTCTGGGCTCGGTTCGCAATAATTATGAACAGTATTGAGAGGCCGAGGATCAGGGTCGACGCCGCATTGAGTTCCGGCGTAGGGATGTGCTTCGACAGGGTTGCCCAGAAAACAACCGGGAGGGTGTTCACGCCCCCTCCTTTCAGGAAGAGGGTGACTACGACCTCGCTAAAAGAGAACGTGAACGAGAGCAACGCCGCGGAAACGATCCCAGGCCAAATGTTCGGGAGGGTCACCCGGAGAAAGGTCGTGATCTCGTCCGCTCCGAGGTTCATTGCCGCCTCCTCGATCGAGCGGTCGAACTCTCGCAGGCTGACGATCAACACGACGATGACGATCGGGATGCAGAAGGTGACGTGGCCCACGATGATGGAGGCGTATCCGTAGTCCCATGTTTGGCCGAGGTACGGCCAAAGGTAGGCGTCGTTCAAGAAGCGGACGAACACGAGAAGCGAGACTCCGAGGATGATGCTCGGCATCACCAGGCCTGCGTAGAGCATGAGGTTGAGGAAGGGTTTCGTCCCGAACCGGTAGCGAACGATTGAGAGTGCCGCGGGGATACCGATGAGAAGGGAAATCCCGGTGACCGAAATACCGATGATGATGCTGTCCCTCAGGGCATTCATCATGTCGTGGTTGAAGGAGAAGATGACGACTTGACCGAGCGGAACGTAATACGCCGCGAGGATCAGAACTGTGAAGGCTCCCAGGATCTTCGAACCATACTTCGCCGCGACCGCATCCCACATTCGCTCGAGGATCCTGCCCATCGCGACGAGGGTTGAGGAAACGCCGGTCCCGCCGCTGGTTTGCGAGTCCATTCCGTCGGCCACCTTCGGGTCGGGCACCGGGGTTTTGGCCGGTCGGCCGAGGCGCTCGAGGCGAGTCCACACGGCCCGGGCAAAGGCGGCCACGCGGCTTTTCCGGCCGAGTTGCTCTGCGGCCCCTTGGGCGTAGAAAATGTAGACATAAAGCAGAACAATCGTCGGGACGAGCACAACGACCGCCGCGGCCGCGCCGATCGGGAGATATCCGAACTGGAGGAACGAATCTTGGATGTAGTTCCCGACGAGAAGTCCGTTCTTTCCAGCCAGAATCTTCGGTTCGACGAAAGATCCGAAGGCCGTGATGAAGACGAGGATCCCACCCGTCAGGGCGCCGTTGTATGAGAGGGGGAACGTAACGTGCCAAAAGGTCTTCCACTTGCCTGCCCCGAGATCCTGGGCGGCTTCGATGAGTACGGGGTCGATTCGGAGGAGAGCCGTGAACAGCGGGAGGATCATGAACGGAAGCCAGATGTAAATCAGCGCGGGAGCCACGATGTTCGGGCTTCCGAGCCCGAAGTTCGCGAACAGCCAGTCAGCAAAGCCGCCCAGATGCAAGAAGTCGAGCGCCCCGCCGACGTAGCCGTTGCGGTCTACCCAAGGGAAAATCGCATACACCTGTACGACGAAACTGATCCAAAATGGGATCACGAAGAGAGAGACGAGTATCCCGCGGTATTTCTCTCGGCATATCCTCGCCAGGTAGTACGACACCGGGAAGCCTATGGCGAGGGAGCCAAGGGCGCTTACCACCGCGACGAGAAGCGTGCGGAGGGTGAGGAAGGCCACGTGCCCGAACGGGTCCAGTGCGTTGAGATAGTTCCTCGTCGTGAGCTGCGTGTACGAGATTGTGAGGTTGTAGCTGATTGTCGCGAAGCCGAAGAAGAGGATGATGAGCAGCGGGACGAGCAAGAAGGCCAAGAACCAGAGTGACGCCAGCGCGGCGAGGAGGGCACCCTTTAGAGATTCCCGGCCCGTTGTGAACAGGGCCACCCGCCGTGCCATCCGAGCCGTCAGCGTGCTCGTCGCCATGGATTACTCCGACGTAAGGTCGAACCACAGCGGGTTGTATTTGTTGATGAGGGCATCGAAGCCAACGTCTCTGGGGAGATCGCACCGAGCCCACGTGTCCGGATCCTTGATGTTCGGATAGAGGCGCGCGTCGTCCGTCATGATCCAGGTGCTCCCCGTGCTCCAGATAGGGGTCGGTGGAGCGTACGCCCCATTCGCGTGCTCGAGATTCCAAAAGTAGTCGTAGCACGCCTTATTCGGAGTCGGGTAGAGGTTCCAACGGGTGAGCTTCTGATTCTCCGGCCAAGCGGCGTCGACGCTGTGAATGAAGTTGATGAACTGGTGGGCGAGCCAGATGTTTCGGGACGCCGAGTGGATCGTGCAGGTGTCCTGCCACCAGCGGGAGCCCTGCTTTGGGACCACGTAGTCCGCATACTGCGGGTTGTTCTGGTCCGGTCGTTGCGCATATGCGATGTCGCCGGACCACGCTTGGTTCAGGACTGCGAGTCCAGCGATCAAAGACGGCGTGTCCCCCGTGCTGTTGAAGTCGAACAAATTCGGCTTGCAACGGAACAACCAATCTCTCATTGCGCCGACCTTCGCAGAATCGGTTTCGTTTGATGTCCACTGCGTCCCTACCCCGGGCCTTGGCCAGGTGACTCCATTCGTGTCCGTGTACGGTTCGATGTAAGGAGAAGGCGTGAGATTGTTGGCCTGTTGGTCCGCCCAACCCGCTGCTTTGAAACCGAACGTGAAGACGTCGCGCAAGTCCTCGAGCATCCGCATCTGGTTCTTCAGGGTCACGGTCGTCCCCGCAGGCAAAGTCCCGGGATTCAAGGTCGTGTATTCGGACATCGTGAAGAAGTCAAGGCCGATTTCTTCTACGTCGGCTTTCGGAATCACATCGGAGCGGAATGCAATCCCCGTGGTCCCGAAGAAGTAGGGGATCCCAACAAAGTGCAAGCCGTTCGGGTCCTGGCGTTGGTCCAGATTGTCCGGGGAATCGACGTGGTGTGGGACACGAATGAAATCGGTCCACAGGTTGTTGAAATTCGAGATCCAGTCGAGGTTCAGGTTGTACAGGAACCCGCCTTTCTTGATCGTGTCGACGATGTGGTTCGTGGGGAACATGACGTCGTACTTCTTCCCACCCAGCGTGATCCACTCAAACAATTCCTCGTTGCTCGTGTAAATGTCGACCTGCACGTCGACGCTGAGGTTGTACGTGACCTTCATGTAATCGACGAAATCCGTGATGAAGGAGCCGGGCCAGTAGTCGTACCATTGAGCCACTTTGAGGACGTTCGGCGTGGGTCCACCGAGTTGATTTGTGTAGTCCTGGTTGTTTAGCGGGTGCATCGATTCCCATATCCCGTAATCGATGACGCCGGGCGCAATCTCCCATGCTGGCGGCGGAGACGGCGGTCGATACACATATCCGAGGGTCGATAACGCCCCAAGCCCGGTTACGCCAGCCAGCACTCCAGCCGCGGCCGTCCACTTGAGGAAGGTGCGGCGTGAGATCGTCCGGGTTTCGGGCTTGTCCTCTTCGATTTGGGACTCGTCATCCGGACGTTCATTCATCCCCTGCACGCGAGCCCGAACGCGACAAGGCGGGAAGCGCGATATGCTTTTCGGGTTCGGGATGCCGGTCGCGCTCGAGCGACGCGAATCGCATTCTGCAATTTCGAAGTCCGCGACAAATCGTTTAGGACACCGCTCCGACGTGTTTATTTATAGCACGTTTCTCATCCCATTAGATTGGGTATCCTCGCGGGAGGGAGGATAGCTGCAATCTGATAGCTCTGCATCGGGAGCGGAACGACCCCGGTCTACATCTCGAGGCTCCAAGCGACTTCTGTCCCTCGTGATTGCGCTCATCGTGGCAATCTCAGGCGCCGCCGCAGTCTATGTTGTTTTTTCCAAGCCCTCGCCCACGACGTCCGTAGGACTCGCCCGGATCGAGCTTTCGACGGTAACAGGAATTCATTCGGTTGACGAGTCCGCGAACATCACGGTCTCGGCGAAGGTGTTCGACTCGAACGGCGTCGACGAAACGCGCAACAGCACATTCGCGTGGTCCGCCTCTCCGCAGGGTCTCGCGGTGATCTGGCCGACCAACGTGCCCAATATCGTCTGGGTGAACGGAATCCGGTCCGGATCGGTCGCTGTGACGGCCAACGCCACCTGGAACAACTCGTCGAAGGGTGCCACCGGGTACGTCACGGTGAACCCGGTGGAACTGCTCCTCACGCCTTCCAATACGTATCCTCTCGTTGACGGCCCTTTCATTCTCACAGTCCGGGCCGTTCGACCCGACCAGACCTTGGTCTCGTCATACGCGGGGACGGTTCGATTTACTTCGGACGACCCGGGTGCGACTCTTCCCTCACCCTCGACGTACGATTTTACGCTCAGCCCAGGAACGGGAACGAAGGTCTTTGGCGGGGTCACGGTTCATAGAGACGGCCCTGTTCACTTCTTCGCTAAGGACCTCAACGCGGACGTCAACGGAAGCGTTGTCGTCAACGGGAACCTCGCTCCCCGCGCCGAATTCACCATCAACAACCCAAATCCGGCGGACCCGCGTATCATCTCGGTCGATGGCAGCGGGTCCCGCGATCCCGAGGGGCAAAACCTCTCCTATAGCTGGGCTTTTGGCGACGGTGGGATTGCCGTGGGCCTGACCGCGACCGCGGCCCATACGTATTCCGCCGCGGGTACGTACAACGTGTCCCTGGTGGTTACCGACAACTGGGGGGCCTCCTCAAACGTCTCGATCCAGAAATACACCGCTCACGCCCCTCCGGTGGCCATGTTCAGCATCAGCCAATTGCCGAACGATCCGAACGTCCTCGTCTGGGCGAATGCGACCGGCTCGACCGGGGGAGACGGGAGGATTGTGTATTACAACTGGACCTGGGGGGATGGCAACTACAGTCAAGTCACGACCCCGCTGGCCGCTCACAATTATAGTTCCTTTTGGGACGGAAGGACGGTCACGATCATCCTTCGGGTCGGCAGCAATTACACCTTGAGGAACACCACATCGCGGGACGTCCTCGTGACCGCTGCAACGGTGCCGCCGGTCGCGACGATCAGCATGACGATCGATAACCGGACGCGAACCGTGTCCGTCGACGGGAGCAATTCCTCGAGTCCGATTGGCCGAAGGATTATCGCGTATAACTGGACTTGGGACGACGGGACTTGGTCGGGCAACCAAAGCTCGGCGTCCGCGATTCATACCTACGCGACCGACAAGACCTACACGATTACCCTCGAGGTCTGGGACTCCGGCGTCCCGAGTCTGTCGAATACGACGTCTCGACCCGCATGGGTCCAGCAGCCGCCACTGCCTCCGGACGTTTATTTCACCGTCAATCGGACGCTGATGCGTGTCGATGTGAACGCCACCGCCACGGCGGATGTGAACGGCAATATTGTAACATACAGATGGGACTGGGGAGACGGGGCCTCGGACACCGGCTCGAGTCCCGTTGCGAGTCATCCGTACTTGACGCCGAACAAGTACCGGATTACGCTGACCGTGACCGACGCGACAAATCTCGTGAACTCCACGAGCCACTACGTGTCCGTCGGGCCGAGCACGATTGACTACACCTATTACGACTTCTTCAATGTCCCGTATGGAGAGTGGTGGGACTACCGCTACCCGGCGTACGGCGACCTCCCCCTCGGGAAGGAA
>VBMB01000060.1 GCA_005878525.1 Methanobacteriota archaeon | reverse complement strand
GAACCTACTCGCGGTCGCGAACTGTCAGAATGCTGATATTTCCCAACGCCGCAAAGTCGAGGGCATCGAGGTCGAGCCGCAAGACGTCGTCCGGATGACCTTGGAACAAGGATGCCAGGGTCTCGCGTACACGTACAACCAGCCGACGATCTTCATCGAATTCGCGCGGGACATCGGCATGATGGCTCGGAAGGCCGGCCTGCTGAACATCTTCGTGTCGAATGGGTACGACACCCCGGAGACCGTGGCGGAGATGCCGAAGTTCCTCGATTGCGTCACGGTCGACTTCAAGGGATCCGGCGAGACGAACTTCGTCCGGAAGTACATCAACATCCCGAACGCGGATCCGATCTTCCAGACGCTCCTCGACACGCGGGACACGAAGAAGATCCACATCGAGATCACGGACCTCATCGTCCCGCAAGTCGGCGATGACCTCAACGCCGCCCGAAAACTGTCGAAGTGGGTGTACGACAACCTCGGCCCCGACACGCCGATCCACTTCCTGCGGTTCCACCCGGACTACAAGATGATGGAGTTCCCCTGGACTCCCGTCGAGACGCTCGAGAAGCACTGCGCGGTCGCGAAGGAGGAAGGCCTGAAGTACGTCTACATCGGGAACGTCTCGGGCCATCCGCTCGAGCACACGTATTGCCCCGGCTGCGGCGCGGTCGCGATCAAACGCTACGGATTCGACATCACCGGCTGGTACCTCGACAAGGACAACAAGTGCAAGAAGTGCGGATATCAGCTCGCGATCGTCGGTCGACTCGAGCGGACCGCGAAGGAGAACCGGTACTACAGCGTCCTCTACCACCGGTAGCCGTTTTCACGGGAGAGGTTTCCCGGAACAACAACTAAATAACGTCGGGCGCATCGCCGGCCGATTCGGAGGGAGTCGCGTGCCTGTGGCCGTCGAGGCGCTCCGGAAACTGCTCACCGATTTCAACTCCCGGACGGGCGCGAAGATGTCCGCGATCGTCTCGCGCTCCGGCGTGCCGGTGGCCTGGGTCCTCCCGGACGACGCCCAGGTCGACAACTTCGCGACGATGGCCGCGACCCTGCTCGGCGCCCTCGAGGTCATGTACGGAACGATGAAGATGGAGTCCCCGAACCGGATCACGGTCGCCTCGGACAGCGGGATCCTGAGCGTGCACGGCGTCTCGGGGAAGATGTTCTTCGTCGCGATGGCGGAGAAGCAGACCGCCGCCTTCGGCAAGGCGGTGGCGGAAGCGCTCGGGAAGGCGAAAAGTCTGCTGGGCGAGAGTTAAGCGGTCTTCCGCCGAGGCCAATGTGGAATGAGCTCGATGATCCACTTGCGGATCCGTTGGTAGAGGACGACGCGCCGGCTCACGAGCTCGACGAGGACCGCGATCCCGATCCCGACGAACGCGCCGCCTAGGATGTCGGAAGGCCAGTGGAGGCCCATGTAGACTCGGCTCACGCCGACGAGAGTCGCGAACGCCATCGCGGCGCCCCCGGCCCGCCAGCGGAACCGCAAGCCCACGAGGCCTGCGAGGGCGAACGCGCGGGATGCGTGACCGCTGGGGAGCGATGGATCGGGCTCTGTGGCGCACCCGTATCCGGGGAGGGTCCGGGCCCCGAACGAAACGTCGACACACGGCCGCGACCGGTCGACGAGGTACTTGATCGCCGTCGTGACGACAATCGTAAGGACGAGGATGAGAATGAAATCGAACGTCGCCTCGCGCTGGCCGCGCAACCAGAGAGGGATCGCGAAGAGAGCGAGGACGTACGTGCCGCCGAGTGTCGTGATGAGGATCATGAGGACGTCCAGGGTCGCGTTCGTGCCGGCGAGGTTGAGCGCCCGGAAGAGGAGCTCGTCCACACCCCCGATTGAAGCGAACAACGGAACCGGGTTCATGCGCCCGGATAGCCAGAGGTCCTTTAAACCCGTGGCAACTCGGACAATCCTCAAACCCCGAGTCGTCATGGCCGCCAAGAGATGGGCCGCGCGCGCGACGTCTACGAACGCCTCCTCGACCACTACGGACCGCAACACTGGTGGCCGGCCGAGACCGCCTTCGAAGCGATTGTCGGCGCGCTCCTCATGCAGCAGACCTCATGGCAGAACGTCGAGGTCGCAATCGGAAATCTGAGGAGAGCGGGCCTCCTCGATATCAGAGCGCTTGCTGAGGCACCCATCCCGGTCATCCGGCGACACGTGCGGATCGCCGGCCTCTATCGCACGAAGCCGGCGCGCCTCCGAGCGTTCTGCCGTCATCTCCTCGACCGGTCCGGGGGCGACCTCGCCCGTTACTTCGCCCGTCCCACCGACGTGGTGCGCGCCGACCTTCTGGACCAGAATGGCGTCGGCCCGGAGACCGCGGACTCGATCCTCCTGTACGCGGGCGGCCACCCAATCTTCGTCGTCGACGCGTACACCGAACGGATCGGCGGCCGGATCGGACTCTTCCGGACCGGCGAATATCGCGCGATCCAACGAACCTTCGAACAACACGTTCCCCGGGACCTGACGACGTATCAGGAGTACCACGCGCTCCTTGTCCGGCACGCGAAGACCCTGTGTCGCCGCGCGAACCCTGCGTGCGCGGGATGTCCAGTGCAGTCCCTCTGCGACTTCGGCCGTCGTCGAAAGCGATAAGGACGACCGCGTCCTCGGGAGCATGCGATGGTGCGCGCGATCACGTTCGACGCGTTCGGGACCCTCATCGACACGGGACGGGACGTGCTAATCCGCATCGCCCGGTCCGTGTGCGACGACCAGCGGCCAAGCCTCGACGCGGAGGCCCTCCTCGCGACCTGGGACCGTCACTTCTTCGCGGCGGAGACCGCTCCATTCCTCACGTTGGCGGAGATCACGGAAGACAGCCTCGAGAAGACGTTTCGCGAGTACGGAATCGAGGCGACCCCTGCGCCGTATGTCGATCGCCTCGTCGCGTTGTGGCGGCAAGCGAAAGCGTACGCCGAGGTCCCGCGAATCCTCGATGCGCTGGATGGCGTCCCGCGGGCCGTCGTCTCGAATGCGGATCACGAGTTCCTCTTGGATATCCTCGAACGCAACGGCCTGCGCTTCGACGCCGTCATCACGTCGGAGTCGGCGCAGACGTACAAACCGCGCCCCCGGATCTTCGAAGCGGCCCTCGAATCCCTCCGGGTCCGACCGAACGACGTGATTCACGTGGGAGACTCGCTCGTCGCCGACGTGGAGGGCGCCTCGCGCCTCGGGATGCGAACCGTGTGGGTCAACCGCACGGCCCTTCGCCGGGGTCCCGCCGACCCCGCGCCGGACGCCGAAGCGCGCGACCTGAACGAGTTGCCGGCGATCGTCGAGCGGCTCTCCCGGGACCGCTGATCGGCCGCTCGTCCCCGCAGCGGCCGGGAGGAAAGGGGAAAACCGCACCGACGGCCCACACGGTTAAGTAACGACGCTCCGTTATCCGCACCGGAGGGGGCGGAGGGAGTGCCCAGTGTCACTGTAGGAGAGAGGATTCTCGTCCACCTCTCCGGATTTCTGCGTCACGCGGACTCGTACGAATGCCCCGTCGAGATGACCCAGGACGGGATCGCGAACGCCCTTTTGTTGAGCCGCGCGCACGTCGCGCTCGAGTTGAAACGACTCAAGTCGACGGGCAAGGTGCAGGAGCGGATGGCCCACGTCGCGAACGCCCGATCGCGTCGGAAGGTGTACGAGCTGACGCCGGCAGGTCCTCGGGGCCGAGGCGATCGACGCGTTGCGCCACGCGGGCCTGCGGGAGGCCGAGGCCGTCCAGCGGATCCTCGCCTCCGACGTTGTCGAGCTGCCCCGACCGGAGCCGACCAAGCCGGCCGCGGTCCCGAGCCGGACGTTCTTCGGCCGCGAGGACGAGCGTCGCATCCTGGAGGGATGGCTCGCCTCCGACTCGAGGGCGGTCGCCGTCGTGATCGGCGTCGCCGGCATCGGGAAGTCCGCGCTCCTCGCGCGGGCCCTCGCGGACGAACGCCGGCCGAAGCTCCTGCGGCGCGTGTACGCCCACGACGATGCGCACGGCCTCCTGAGTTCGTTCGCCGACTTCCTCGCACACCAGAACCGCCGACGGCTCAAGGCCGCCATCACCCGCCCCGCGTACGACCCGACCGAGGTCATCGCGGTCCTCCGGGAGGATCTCGCGGGTTGCGTCCTCGCGATCGACGACCTCCACGCGAGCCCCGCCGCCGACGCCCTCCTCCGAGCGGTCGTCGAACATCCGCCGGATGCGAAGATCCTCGTCGCGAGCCGCGCGCAGCCGACGTTCTTCGAGCCGCCCGACGTCGCGCGGGGACGCGTCCTCGAACTCCGCCTCGAAGGCCTCGACGACGAGTCCGCCGCGGAGCTGCTCGCATCCCGCGGGGCCTCCCTGGAACCGGACGACGTGCCCCGGGTCGTCGCCGCGACCGGCGGACACCCGCTCGCCCTCGAGCTCTTCGCGGCGAACGGCCTCGACGCGGGAGCGGTCGAAACGGAGCGCTACGTGCTCGACACGGTCCTCGAGGACCTCGACGATGCGTCGGAGGCTCTCCTCTGCACGTTCGCGGTCCTGCGTCGCCCGGCGCGCTCCCCGGAGAGTTTCGGGGCGACCCTCTCGCAGCTCCGGAGACTCGTGCGCCGCGCGCTCTTGCACCATCGCGACGAGGGCTATCTGCTGCACGACCTCGTGAAGGAGTTCTTCCTCCGACGGATGGGCGACCTCCCCCGACGGGAGGCACATGTCCGCGCGGCCTCATACTGGGCGAGTCGACAAGACGTCCTCGAAGAAGCGTTCCATCGGATCGAGTCCGGGGACCTCGGGGCCGCGGTCGCCCGGCTCGTCGACGTCGGACCGGCGTTCGCGGAGAGCGCTCGCGCCGGCGACCTAGAGGCCGCCCTCCTCCGGGTTCCGCAGGATTCGAGGCTCGACGCCCTCCTGGCAGAGACGCAGATGTTCCTTGGAAAGTTCGCCGAGGCGCGGGCGGTCCTCGAGCGGATCGCGAGAACCGGAACACCAGCAGAACGCCTTCGGGCGCACA
>VBMB01000118.1 GCA_005878525.1 Methanobacteriota archaeon | reverse complement strand
AAGTGATCCGTCTGCTCCTTGTGATAATGCCAGCCCTTCACGACCCCGGGGTACCCGATGGTCACGTACGATTGCGCGAACCGCTCGAACTCCGGCCAATCGGTGCGGAGCATTTCCATGAGGTACCCCCGTTCGTCGTGGATCTGTTTGAGCGGCCGGACGACGACGCCTTGAATCAAATCCATGGAGGACTCCCGGTATTGGGCGGCGCTACATATTCGTTCACCTCGAAAGGGTTTTGGCCCTCTCATCCATCCGGACGACGTGGCGCGCGTCCTCGACGTCGGCGGGACGGGTCTCCTCGGGCAGTACATCGGCCAGGAGGCGCTTCGGCGCGGCCACCACGTGATCGCGACCCACCGCGGACATCATGCCCCCGACGACGCGCGAATCGACTGGCACCGCCTCGACATCCGAGATTCAGTGGCGGTGAAGGCGTTGGTGCGGAGCGTCGAGCCGAATCTCGTACTCAACGCAGCCGCGATGACGGATGTCGACCGTTGTGAGGCGGATCCGGACGAAGCGAAGCAGGTGAACGAAACCGCGGCCGGACAGCTGGCGTCCGTCTCGAACGAGGTGGGGGCGGCGTTCGTCCACATCTCGACGGATTACGTGTTCGATGGAACGGGACCCGCAACGGAGAACACGGGACCTCATCCGCTGAACGCGTACGGGGCGACAAAACTCTTCGGGGAACGGGTGGTTCGCCAATCGCACCCCGAGCCCATCATCCTCCGGCTCTCTTCGGTTTTCGGCTGGAACCGGTTGTCTTCGAAGACGAACGCCGTGACGTGGATCCTCCAGAAACTCGAGGCGGGCGAGGAGGTTCCCCTTTTTCACGACCAAAAAGTTACACCGACATACGCCAAGACCGCCGCGGCAGTCGCCTTCGACCTCTGGGATCGACACACCTCGGGTCTGTTCCACGTGAGCTGCCCGGATTGCGCCTCCCGGGTTGAATTGGGTCGCGCGGTCGCGGATGTGTTTCAGATTTCCAATCCAAGGCTCAATCCGATCCCACTGGGAAGTGTGGCGCTCCGCGCGAAACGTCCTCTCGCTCCGTGCTTGGTCGTCCGCAAGGTCGAAGAAACGTTAAAGAGGCCCATGCCAACATTCCGCGCCTGTCTTGAGGATATGAAGGCGACGCGATGAAGGGCATCATCCTCACCGGGGGCGCCGGCACTCGGCTGAGGCCGCTTACCCACACCGGCCCCAAGCAGCTGATTCCGATCGCGAACAAGCCCAACGTGCTCTACTGCCTGGAGGATCTCCGCGAAGCGCAGATCACGGAGATCGGGGTCATCCTCGGGGACAACCAACCGGGGAAGGTCCGGGAGCTTCTCGGTGACGGCTCCAAATGGGGTGTCCATATCACCTACATCGTGCAGGGCGCACCGAAAGGAATCGCCCATGCGGTCCTTTGCGCGGAGGCGTTTGCCGGAGACGACCCGTTCTGCGTCTACCTGGGCGACAACATCCTCAAGGGGGGAATCCGGGGCATGGTCGACGAGTTCCAGACGAAAGGCTACGATGCCGAGGTGATGCTCTGTCGCGTGCCGAACCCGGAGAAGTTTGGCGTCGCGGAACTCGACGCCCACGGCAACATCGTCTCCCTGGTCGAGAAACCGAAGGCGCCCAAGTCCGAGCTCGCCCTCGTCGGAATCTACCTGCTCCGGAAAAACATCTTCCCCATCATCCGGGGGCAAAAGCCCTCGTGGCGAAACGAGCTCGAGATCACGGAGGCGCTCGATGAGCTGCGGAAACACGGCGGGCGGATCCGGGCCGCGATCGTGAAGGGTTGGTGGAAAGACACCGGGAAACCGGAGGACATCCTCGAGGCGAACCATCTGCTCCTCGACGACGTCGAGCGTCGGATTGACGGAACGGTCGAAGAGGGCGCGGTTGTCGAAGGACGCGTGCGAATCGGGGAGGGGACGGTCGTGGCGACGGGGAGTGTGGTGAAAGGCCCGGCTGTCATCGGCCGCGATTGCGTGATCGGTCCGCGCACCTATGTCGGTCCGTACACTTCGATCGGGGACGGTTCGCGGCTCGTCGGCGCGGACATCGAAGCGTCGATCGTCATCGGGGATGCGATCATTGAGGGCCCAGACAAGATCGTGAATAGCCTCATTGGCCGATCGGTCACAATCCGAAGCGCGGGGAACCGCTTGCCCAAAGGCCACCGGCTGATTGTGGGTGAGAATTCGACGCTCGATTTGTAGGCGCGTCCGACTCTTGTCGTTCCCCCTTGACTTCGGACGGCTGCGACGATCTCAGATCCCAGCCTTCGTCGACCGTAGAACCTTGAAGCCGCTGCCGCGTCGAACCACCTCGGCGGAATTGAAGGATACCGCCATCCGCTCTCGGAGGGAGCCGGCACCTTGCCTTGTCCTGGCGACGAGCCAAAGCTTGCCACCGTCCAGGAGATGCATCGGAGCCTCCGTGACGATCCGGTCCACGACGGCGCGGCCTGCGCGGATCGGCGGGTTGCAGACGATGTGGTCGAACGCCATGTCTCGAACCGGCTCGTAGAGGTCTCCGAATCGGACCTCCGCGTTCGCGATCCCGTTGGCGGCGACGTTCTTTCCGGCCAAAGCAACGGCGCGTTCGTTGACGTCTGTGAGGATGACGTGGCCGCCTTCCGACAGGCGGGCGGCGACGATCCCGAGTACACCGTAGCCACAGCCCAAATCCAGGATCAGCTCGCACGGTCCGACCTCGAGTGCGGCGAGCAGGAGTTCCGTTCCCCGATCGATTTCCTTGCGCGAGAAGACGCCCGCGTCGGTTTGGAACCTGAAGGAATGGCCGCGAACGGCGACTTGGATCTCGGCCGGACGGCGCCGCGATTTCGGGTGCCCCGCGAAGTACTGTTCGCTCACGTCGATGAAGACAAGCGTGGGCTCGGCTTAAGTGCGCCGTTCAATTCTTTCCGTTCGGCGCCCGAGTAACCTGGTCGAGGAGCACCGTCGCGATCCGCAGGTCTTCGCTCGATCCGACGAAGTTCCCCTGGTGGAATTCATTCTCCGCGCGCGTCAGGACCTCTTGAATATCCGGGAGGAACGTCAATCCGCTCCCCCGGAGGAACTGCACCCGCTTCCGCGCCTCCTCGATCGCCCTCCCGAGGGCTTCGCGGGCGTTCGTCCGACGCGCGAACGCATGGAGCCCTCGCTCGAGATATTCGATCGCGCGGGCGTAGTTCCCTTCTCGGATCGACCGCCGGGTGTCACGGAGTGCGACGTCGGCCTCGTACGAGTGGAATCCCTCGCGCTGCAGACGGGCGTACAAGACCTCGGCATCGGCGATGCCGGTCGTCGCCTTGCGGTACACGTTGCCGATGACGTCGACCTCGTTCCGGAGGCGGGTGGCCATCGCGCTGGCGGCCTCGATGAGGCCTTTCTCGACCATGTCTCGCGCGATCTTGATGTCGGCCTCGAGGCCGTTCGTGAGGACGCCCTCGCCGCGCAGGTACGACATCTGGGCCTCCGTCGCGTCGAAGGACTTCGTCGTATCGATGTACAGTTTCCTGAGGAGTGTCGCCTTCTCTTCGATCTCATTCGCCACCTTCGTGGCGCCTTCCGCGTCGCCGAGGGCGAGCTGTCTCGTCGCCTCGTGCAGCGACTGTTCCAGCTCGGAGGTCGCCCCTTCGGCGAACCTCTCCGGATCAGCGGGACCCTTCATCTCTCCGAGCGATTCGATCGCGAGCTCCGCCAAGAAGATGCTGTTCGAGGCCTTCTCGGCGCGTTCCTGGAACGCTCGACCTTCTTGTTCGGCGCGCTCGACGAGGACCCGCGCCTCCAGGTAATTCGGGACGAACGCGCCGCTGTCCCAGATTCCGGACAGGACCTTCTTCTCCGCGCGTCCGAGGAGCGTCTCGAGCTCTTCCGTCCGAAGGCCCAGCCGACGCATCGAATCAATGCGAGACTGGAGCGCCTTCGCGGCCTTCTGATACCCACCGAAGCGCTCGTCCAAGGTGATCGCGAGCGACTCAGCTTTCTTCGCGGCGTGGAATGCCTTTGAGAACTGGTTGGAGTCGAAGAATCGTTTCGCGACCTGCAGCGCATCCTCCGCGGGTTTGATGTCGGCTTGCGTCAAGCGGAGGACGGTCAGGAGGCCTTCCGATTGACCGATCGCTTCCTCAGCATTCCGGACCTTTGAAGCTTTCAGGAAGCCGACACTCGTTGCCCTCGTTGTGGAATAGATGGAAAGGACCCGGGATAATGGTTCCGATGACGCGCCCGACGATTCCGTTCTCAATACTACGAATGCGGTTCTGTCGCGTCAGGCTGATGCCCGACGTAACTCCACTCCGCTCGGCTCCTCCCTTGCGCCTGTCGGCAACGCCGACAGGTCGTAGAGGGGGCTCACCACGTCATGGCGGAGGGCACCGGGCTGGAACCGTACAGCCCTTGCCAAGGCTTCGTTCGAGGCCAAGGCGGTTTTCAGGATGTTCATGCCTGCGTTGATCTGCCGGTCCATCTCCCAGTCGCACATCTCGCAGACGAACACCTTGCCCACCCTATCTCGGCGCCGAGCGCCACACACCGGGCAGGTCTTGCTGGTCCATGCAGGGTTCACTTTGATCACAGGCACACCTTCAAGGGCGGCCTTGTATTCGATTTGGCGATGCACCTCGCGTCGAGGCCACGCGTTCAGCCGGCGGTTCATCCGTCGGGACCGACCACGTGCACCGTGCAGCGTGAGGTCCTCGAGGACGATGGCGGACCTCCTTGTGTTCGCCGCTACGACCAGAGCCTTGCTTACGAGATGAAGGCGCTGCTTGACTCGGTTACGCTCCCTCCGTCCCTCGCGCTTGAGGAGCCTCCTTTGGACCCGTCGATCATTAGCTTTCTTCCTTGCTTGGCGTCGTCGCCGCCGGAAGTGCGTGGCCTGAATCTCTCGCACGCCCCGGAGAGAGATGGTCAATCGGTGAGCCGTCTTCCCCTCCGCGAAGACGCCGTCCAACGAGTCCTCGTTCGTGTCTAGGGCAAGGGCTGCGTGTGGTTCGTACGCCTTCGGCGCCTCCTTCCGCACGACGAGGATGGCGCTCCCGGGAACGAGCGTTAGCGATCCGAGGCCCCAGGTTGGATCGCGCAGGATTGACCGATGCCAGTCCGACATCGGTAGTAGAATCTGCACGCCTTCCGTTCCCCGAATTGGAATTCGGAGCCGGCCCGTCTCGCGGTCGAGCCAATAGGATTGGTTCTCCGCTTTGAGCAACGGTCTTCGGACGTAAGGATTCGAAGAGATTCTGCCCTTCCGAACGCGCCGGCGATGAGCCTTTAGCAAAGTCAGAGCGACCTCAAAGGCGCACGGGATGTATTTCTTGTGAATCGCGTGTTCCTTGCTCAGAGGGGCGTAGGCTGTCCGAGTGAGGCTGGCCCTCGACCGGAGGTCCTCCCGGATGGCGATGCGGATTGATTTGTTGACGACTAATCGGAACTCATCGAGAAGGCTGTTGAGACGAGAATCATTCCAGCGAACTGGGAAAACGAGGCTTCGATGGACGCGCACCGCTCGTTGTAGGGGAATTTTCTAAATCAACCTTCCAGAGGGAGATGGCTGAAAGTGAAAATGCGCTGATCAAGGCCAGCGCTGCGGAGCCTGAATGCCAACGATTATTACAAGACGGTCCGTACGTCGCTCCGATGGCCGGGCTCTTGCGGTTCTCCCGACCCCTGAACTGCGTAATGTCCGCGGTGGGCGTGGCGATCGGCGGGGTGGTGGGCGTCGGGTCCGCCGCCTGGGGCGACCTCGCCCGGCCCCTCGCCTTGGCGGCAGCCGCCGCGGCCGCTTTCACGGCCGGCGGCAACGCCCTCAATGACATCGTCGACCGCGAAACGGACCGCATCAACCATCCGGACCGCCCGCTCGCCTCCGGTCAACTCACGCTCGGGACCGCGCGCGCCTTCGCCGTCTCCGCCTTCGCGATCGCCGCGGTCCTGGCGGTGTTCATCAACCCCCTCGCTCTGCTCATCGTGGGCCTGAACGTGACGCTCATGGTCTCCTACGAGAACTGGCTGAAGGCCCGAGGCGCCGCCGGAAACCTCGTCATCGCCTACCTGGTCGGTTCGCTATTCCTCTTTGCGGGCGTCTCGGTGTTCCGATCCTCGTCCGATCCGCTCATCCGCACCGGGATCCTCGCCGCCCTGGCGTTCCTTGCGACGTTGGGCCGCGAGATCACGAAGGACATTGAAGACATGCGCGGCGACGTCGATCGCGTCACCTTGCCCCGGCGGATCGGAGCGAGCCGCGCGGGGCTGGTGGCCGGCCTCGCCCTCGCGCTGTGCGTCGCCCTCAGTTTTCTTCCGCTCTACTTCGGCGTTCTCGGGATCGGCTACGCCGTCCTCGTCCTCCCGGCGGACGGAATGTTTATCTACGCCGCCCTCCACTCGGCCGCAAATCCGGCGCGCTCCCAGCGCGTCACGAAGTATGCGATGATCGTGGCCCTCGCGGCGTTCCTCGCCGGTGCGTTCCTGTGAACGTGTACGAGTCGATCCTCGAGCGTCGCCGTGCGGCTCGGCTCCACATGACCCTCCTCGATCCGGACAAGCAATCGGCGACGGAGGCCGCGAGCCTCGCAGGGGAGGCCGGCCGCGCCGGCACGGACGCGATCATGGTCGGCGGCTCGACCGGGGTGACGCAGGACAAAGTCGACGGGACCGTGTTAGCGATCAAAGCGGCGGTCCGGGTCCCCGTCATTCTGTTCCCGGCGAGCGCCTCGAACCTGTCGCCCCACGCGGACGCGTTGTACTTCATGAGCCTCCTCAACAGCCGCGACCCGCGCCTGATCGTCGGGGAGCAGCGCCTCGCCGCGCCGATCGTCAAGGCGTGGGGGCTCGAGACGATCCCGATGGCGTACCTCGTGGTCGAACCGGGGATGCGCGCCGGGGAGATCGGGGACGCGGAGTTGATTTCCCGCAACAGCCCCACGGTCGCGGTCCAGTACGCCCTCGCCGCACAGATGTTGGGAATGAAGCTCGTCTACCTCGAGGCCGGCAGCGGGTCTCCCGAGCCCGTGCCGGCAAAGGTCATCCGGGCCGTGCGCGACGCGATCGACATCCCGGTCGTCGTCGGGGGCGGCATCCGAACTCCCGAGGCCGCGAAAGCCGTCGCCGCGGCCGGCGCGGACGTCGTCGTGACGGGGACCATCGTCGAGGTGGCCCGCGAGGGTGACGCCCTCCGCCGGATCATCGAGGCGGTGAAGGCGGCCTGATGCACGTCCTCCGGGCGAAGACGGTCGCGGAGAGCCACGCGGAGACGACGCGGATGGCCCGCCGGCTGTTCGTCTCACCGCCCGCCCGCCGCATGGTCTTGCCCATCCTCGCGTTCTCCCTCATGGAATCGTTCCTGCTCGTCTACCCCTCCCTCGACGGGGTGCGGATCGGAACTGGTCGTCGTGGTCGCCCTCACCGCGTACTCGATCTTTGGTGGCATGACCTACGCGTTTCGGGTCGACCGCGCCGTGGTCCTCGGGTACGGAGCCGTTCTCTGGATCCGAGCGGTCATCCTGACGGCCACGTCGAACTCGATGTACGTCCGGACCCTTCCCGCGGCGTCGCTCCATCCGGTTCTCGGCCTGATCGGGCTCGCGGTCTTCGCCCGCCTGGGTGTCTGGGACATCGTGATGGCCCTCGCCGTGTACGCCCTGTTCTTCCTCAGCGCGGTCGCCTACACGGAGATCGCCAAGCGCCCGCTCCTCCGGTCGTTCGGAGCGGACGGCCTCAAGCTCCTTCGGTCGACGCTCGACCAGTACGGGGAGCAGGAGGAGTCCGGGGTCGCCGAGCTCGAGACGTTCTTCGATTCGATCAGCGTTCGGGCGCGCGTCCGGGTGGGAGGGCTCGCGTTTCGCAAGGCCAAAGGAATCAAGGCGATCTTCCTCGCGCCGACCGTGCACCCAGGGCCGATGGGATTCGTCAGCGGGAGCGATCTTCCGACAAAGGTCGCCCGGGGCCTGACGGGCCTCACGCCGAACGTCTTGGTCGCCCACGGCCCGACGACGCACGACGAGAACCCCGCGACGACCGCGGAGGTGAAAAAAGTCTCCGACGCGGTCCGCGAGATGATGAGCGCCGCCGCCTTCGGCCCGAAGGTCGGCCGGGCCTGCCGGGTCACGTATGCGCGGGCGAGCGCCCTCGCGCAAGCCTTCGGGGACGTCGTGTTGATCGTCGCCTCGTTCGCGCCGAACCCGACGGACGACATCGACAGCGCGACGGGCCACGCCGCCGTCCAGGAGGCGCGTCTCGTCGGAGCGCGGGACGCGATCTTCGTCGATGCGCACAACTGCCTCGAACCCGGAGTGGGGCTCACGTTGTTCGGGAGCGAGCGGAGTCACGAGATCATCCAGGCCGCGAAAGCCGCCACGCAAGCCGCGCTGCAGGCGCCGAAGGACCGGGTCCGTGTGGGGTATGGCTCCCGACGCGGCTTCGCCACCGCGGACCAGGGGATCGGCGCGCGTGGCATCGAGGCGCTCGTGATCGAGACAGGCGGGCAGCGGACCGCATACGTCCTGTTTGACGGGAACAACATGGTTCCCGGAATTCGAGACGAGATCCGATCGCGGTTCGCCGGCCTCGTCAAGGAGTCCGAGGCGATGACGACGGACAACCACTCCGTCAACCTGTCGATGGACGGTTTCAACGCGGTCGGCGCGGCCCTCGATCGCCAGACGATCCTCGCGCAAGCGGAAGGCGCGGTCCGGGAGGCGATCGCGAACCTCGAGGAGGTCGAAGTGGCCGCGTTCGCGGGTGAGATCGCGAACTTCCGAATCTTCGGACCGCAGTCCGCGTCTCGATTGACGACCTCGATCAATTCGACGATGGCCGTCCTTCGGCCCGCCCTCTACGTGACGCTCAGCGGGGCGATCGCCCTCGGCGCGCTCGTCATCGTGTTGTTCTAGACGAGATCCAGGAACCAGCGGTGGATGCGCAGGTCCCCGCTCAACTCCGGGTGGAACGCGGACGCGATGAGATGGCCTTGTCGCGCGAGGACGATGCGGTCCTTGTACTGCGAGAACGGTGTGCATTCGCCCCACGTCCGGAGGATGGCCGGAGCGCGGATGAACACACAGTGGAACGGGGCGTCGAGCCCCTGGACTTGGAGGTCCGCCTCGAACGACTCCCGTTGCCGCCCGAACGCGTTGCGGTCCACGGCCATGTCCATGAGCCCGAGCAGGCGCGTCTTCGTCTTTTCCGCCTGGGTCCCCGCGTCCTTCGAGAGGAGGATGCACCCCGCGCACGTCCCCATGATCGGCATCCCTTCGTCGGTGGCGCGACGCACGATCTCGTCGAACAGGCCGAGCTTCACGAGGAGCTTCGAGATCGTCGTGCTCTCTCCGCCCGGAATCGTGAGGCCGTCCACGCGCGCGAGGTCCTCCCGTCGGCGGACGGCGATTGCCTCGCCCTCCTTGCCGTAGTCCTTCATCGCGCGGGCGACCGCGTCGACGTGTTCGCTCACGTCGCCTTGGACCCCGATGACGCCGACTCGCATCCGATGGACCTAGGGCGGCGCCCGATAAAAACCATTTCGAACCGCACGGTCCGGCCAGGCGGATCGGCGAGGGGTTCAGCTGTTCTCTTGTTCCTCGTTTCGATCGTTGCGGAACAGTTCCTGCAGGATTTCCGCAAACGCGTCGGAATACCGCCTCGCCCATTGGGGACCGGCGCAGCGCTTCGGGATGGCGTTCATCCAGGGGGACGACTTCGAAGAACCGATCGAGAACTAGGGGTCGCCGTACGCGACCGAGGACCGTGACCCGGACTCGGTCCGTCGACGGATCGAGCGACGTGTTCGTCTCGAGCGCCTCGCGGTTGATTCCGACTTGGAACGGCTCGAGTTCGACCGACATGCCACCGAACGGCGTCACGTACCAATGTCGCAACGTCTCGACCGGGAAGGTGGGCGCGGGGTTGCCCGGCGCACCGCGTTTGCCTTGCACCGATGAAAAAGTGCCCGCGCCGGTATTTGTAATCTCAGTCTCGAAAATCCGACTTGAGAGCACAAGCGAATTCGTTGCCACCATTTTCGTGACCGCGCTCGATACCCTTATCTACAACACGGATGTACGCAGAAAACAAGAGGGGCTTTCACGGCCATCGGGTTCGTCCTGATCGACATCGAACCGACGCGGGAAAAGGAAGTCTACCAGAAGCTCACGAAGATCAAGGACATCGTCGAGCTGTATCCGCTGTTCGGGGAGTACGATCTGATCGCGAAGGTCGAAGCCGATTCCTACGACGCGATCGGCAAGCTGGTCGTCTCGAAGATCCGGTCGATCGAGGGCGTGAAGGCCACGAAGACGCTCGCGCGCGTGGCTTTCTGAACCATCGTTACGGTCGGACCGAAGGGGGTCCTTCCAGACCCCTGGATGGCGTGCGATGACGGGCGATGCTCCGGTCCACCCATCCGCCATCGCCCCACATGGTCCGGTACGCCAAGATTGCCATGACACCGATAGCGGTCACGGCGAGCACCGCAAAGACAACGACGACCGAAGGGTCGAAGCTAGGTGGCGCGTTATTCGGTAGCCACGAAAGCTCCATTTGGAGCGGAACGAATAGGAGCAATCCAAGGATCCCGATCCCGAATATGTACCGGATGAATTCGCGCAGCGTCCATTCGTACCATCCAACCTTTCCGTGTCGCTCGAGGGTCGTTCGGACGCGAGTGGGGGCGTCGGGACCGACCCTGATTTCCAATTTTCGTGGCGTCGGGCCGATAGAGGGCGTCGTGTCTCAAGGTAGGCTGCGCTCAAATAAGGACCCTTGCCGTCGCCACGGGGGACGGCTGGTTTTCATGCCGCTCCGGTCTAAGCATCGGCCATAACCGTACGTTATCGGCTCGGATGAGGTTCTGAGACGCAGGAACCACGTTTCGAGTTGTGAGCCAAAACACAGTAATATTGGTCGTCGCATGACCCCGAACAGTTTAGGAGGGGAAGGATGGAGCCATCCGGTTCTTCCGCGCCAGAAGCGCAGCCGCTCGTTGAAACGAAGAAGCGTGGGGGGTCGCGCGCGCTCCTCGTGATTCTCGTCGCGATCATCGTCGTGCTCGCCGGCGCGTTGGCGTACACGACGCTGAAGCTGCTCACACCCCCGCCCACGGCGCCCGGGGGGACGTTCTCGGTCCAGTCCGCGCAGCCGACCGGGGTCCAAGGGCAACCGCTGCGGTTCGTCGTTTCGAATTTGAAGCAGGGAGCCAAAGCCCGAGTGCATTTCGGAGATGGCCAAATCCTCGAGACCAGTGATTCAACCTTCAACTATTCCTACAGTGTCCCAGGAAACTACCTGGTTTGGGTCCAGCAATTCTTCCCATCAAATGGGACCGTCGTGAGCGACTTGGCGGCCTCGCTGTTCAAGGTGACCATCGTACCGGATATTCCGTTCGAACTATCCCAATTCGTCTCGGTCCCCACGATTTACTTCAACACGACCCGGAATCCAACGGCGCCGATTGTCGCCCCGAACACGCCGGTTTATGTCTACGGCAACTACACGGAGATCTCCCAGCTGTTCTCGAAGATGACGTCCCATCACAACAAGACCACCAACATCACCGTGAATGAGACGCTCGCCGTGGCTGTGGATCACTATGTCTGGGACTTCGGCAACGGGCAGACCATGACCGTCACCGCGGACCCGAGTACTTCTTATCCCGTCACGAATCCGATTCCGGTGTCGTATCCTGCGTCCGGATCGTATGCCGCGACCCTCACCCTCGTCACCGCTGAGACCTTGACGTCAGAGATTCACAATCTCACGTCCAACATCACGTTCACGAATACGGATACGATCAACACGTTCGGCATAACGGTCGGAACCACGGTTGCCGTCGGCGCCTTCGCCATTGTCAAACTAAGGAACGTCGTGCCGTCTCCTGGAGTGATCACGGAGCTCGTCAACTCGCCCGGGGGGCCGTTCTCGTTCGACCCGCAAATCGACTATGAGACGACCGGCTTCGAGGTCGTCGTCAACACCCAGGCGACGCTGATCTTCTACAATGCAAACAGTACGACAGATTGGTTCCCGTATCTCGCCTCCGAGATCCCGACGGTCGCGAATGGAGGGATCTCGGGCAACTTCACCATTTACAAGTTCCATCTACGCCCCGATGTGGCGTTCTCGAACGGGGATCCGATCACTGGCTACGATGTCTGGTATTCGACCATTCGCGCCATGCTCTTCGCAGGCGGTCGCCCTGGCACGGCGGACTGGATCATCACTCAATATCTCATTCCCCGCACGTTCTATACGCAGTTCGGCCGCCTCGTGAACGCCACAAACAAGGCGGCGGCGTTCACCGCGATCCTGAACGGGGTCAGCTTCGACAATGCAACGAACACGGTGACGTTCCACCTCGTGAATCCGACTCCGCCGTCCCTATTCCTCACCGCCGTGTCGGACCCTCTGGGCATGGGCATCCTGGACGCTGCGTGGCTCGAGAGCGCGAACGCGGGCATCACGTTCACTCCGGACGGCTTCCTCGCATATCAGGATCAGGCAAAAGAGGGGAACTACAACACGCTGATCCAGTTCCAGCCGGTGGCGTCGGGGCCGTACCAGATCAACACGTACGTCCCCAGCACGGCCGTGGTCTTGACGCCCAATCCCCACTTCCCCGGGATCCCGAACATCCCGAAGCAGAACAACACGATCGTCGTGGAATGGGTGTCGTCTCCCGCCGTCGCCTATCAGTTGTACGTCAGTGGCCAAGGGGACATTGTCACCCTCCTGCCGCCGCCCTACTACAAAGCGTTGCAGCCGCTCGTGACGGCCGGTCAGACCCAGATCTACGGACCATTCCCGTCGATCACGGAGTTCTTCGACGTGTTCAACGTGAACATTACGACATCGCTGATGGCGTCCGATATCGGCCCGGGATACACCATCCCACCGGACTACTTCGCGAACCCCCTTGTCCGCCAAGCGTTCGCCTATGCGTTCAACTACACAAACTACGTGGACAATATCCTCGGCAACAAGAAGTACGGGTTCAACTTCGGGAATGAGTACTGCGGGGTCATCGTG
>VBMB01000117.1 GCA_005878525.1 Methanobacteriota archaeon | reverse complement strand
ACGGCTGGCCATAGGCGTAGCTTCCCGGCGAGAGGTGCACGGAAGTGCTTCCCTCATACCACCGGAGCTCGGAGTTCGGGTACTGGGACGCGGCGGGACTCGCGGCGCCGGCCGGCGGGACATAGTCCATGAGCGTCGGTTTGAAGACCCACGCCGCGACATCGTCGCCCGTCTTCGGGAGTCCGTCGGGGCCGGGCTCACCCCACGCGTTGAACTGGTACTCGCTTGCGGCCTGGTAATCCAAGTTCATCGTCGACCGGATCGTCGCCTGGATCGTCGCGTTCTCGCACCAGCATGTCTCCATCGGGCTCCAGCCCGCAGGTTGGACGGCACCGTAGGGGAGGGTCGCGTCGCAATTCGCGAACGTCGTGTTGATCCATTTCTGGCAGACGGCGCTCTGGTAGCTCGCGTTTCCCCAGTAGAACCAGCGGGCCTGAAGGACGTCGTAGGCCCATCCGGTCAGGAACAGCGCCACGCGGGTCTGCCCCGTCGACGGGTCCACGGTCCCGTTGAGGTCCGTCACGTCGGTGGAGTAGTAGTACTGGAATCCGTTGTACACGTCGTACTTGCCGTTTCCGAGGTTGTAGAGCCAACTCCGATACGAGGACTCGAGGGGACCCGACCGATTGCCCGGAATCGTATTCGCGTACCACCATGCCTGGGCCTGGGCGGGCGTGGCGGTCGCCGGTACGCCGAAGATCCGTTTGGACTCCTGAAAGTCCATGGTGGCGTTCCCCCGGAAGAGGTAGCCATAGCCGTCGGAGTAGGACCGGCTCACCTGATAGGGCGTCGTGGACCAATAGCTCAGCGCCCGCGGTCCCATGTAATCGAAGGACGCGTTCAGGAAAATGTACGACGACGCGCTCGGAGCGATGGAGTAGTTGAACACCGGCAGCACGACGGGCTGCTCCACGGAATAGCCGGGATGGTTGCGCACCTTCGCGTCGAAATGATAGAGCGTGTAGACCCACGACGGATTCGTTTCCGGGGAGGGAGCGAAGAGGACCCAGGGATAGAAGTCGAGGCAGGGTGCCCGGTCTTGGACGATGACGTCCCCGTAGGTGTTCTTCCTCAGGGGCCAGAAGTCCGCATAGGGGCAACTCGCGGTGAAGAACCGATCGTACAGGATGTCGACCGTCGTGTTCGCCGGACTCACGTACCGTTGCGCCGTCGCGGTCGACGCTCCATCCGACACCGTTAGCGTCACCGTGTATCGACCCGGGGCCTGATACGTATGCGTCGTCGACAACCCAGTCCCCGTGGCACCGTCTCCAAAGTTCCATGCGTAGGATTGGATCGATGGATGCCCGGTCCCGCCGGCGGAGCCGGAGGCATCGAAGGACGTCGTCATCTGATCCTGGCGCGCAATGAAGAACGCGAACGGCTGGGAGCTCGCCGGACTGCCGGAGAAGAACGCAAAATAGGAAACCGCAACGATGAAGGCGACCGCGATGACGGCGGCAACAATCTTCACGAGCCCCCGCCGTGGTTTCTTTGGCTCGGGCCCGATCTCAGGCGCCTCTTCTTCCCGCTCCGGCGCTTCCTCCTCCATAGATCTCCCAGTTCGCGTAGGACTACGTTTGATCTCGTTGCGAGGCTCGACGGGCGACACGACGGACTGCCGCTTCAACCCTGCGAGCCAATCTCGGACCTCGCGGGAAATGGAACTGCAAAAAGCGCGTCCGCCCAATCACTCGCGAACACGCCCATCACGAACAACGAACCGGCGGCGGAATCCTCAATCGTTGGAGATGCCACCGCGGCATCCAGCCTCGATGTGCTTGGGGGGTCGGGAGTGAAGAAGATGGACGGGTAGGGCCAGACCGCTGGATACTGACCGGGGCCGCTCGAATCTGGACCGCCCGTGTTCGTCGGGCCGAAGACGCTCCATGTGTTCGCAGTGCCGTTCCACAGCGCGACGCCTCCGAGGGACCGGGGGAACGTGAAGTTGTACTGAAGTGGCGCGAACATGCGGGCCAAATCCCCCTGCGGATTCGACGGGATCGGGGACGTGTTGGGATCGTAGAACACCACGTTGCCCTTCGGGAATTCGAAGTCCCACATCTGCCCTGCCTTCAGGTTCCACGTGATCGGGACGTAGTCGAACGACACGTTCTGCGCGTAGTTCCCGGCCCCGGCGGTCGTGTGGATGTAGTTTTTGCCCGCGTAGCGCGCAAGCTCCGTCGGGTGATTGTTCGGAGCAATGTAATCCGTGAGGACAGGCCACCACGTCCAGTAGGGGACGTCGTCGGGCGGGTTCGCTTCGCCCACCTGGGTGCGGTACTTGCCGTCGGCCCCGGGGAACGAACCCGCCTCGAAGTGGTATTGCAAGACGGTGTCGAGGAAAAAGTCCAGACCGTTTGCGTCAAGGGTGGCATCGAAGCGCATGTCCTCGAACCACGACAGCTCCATTCCCCACCAGCCGCGGGCCTTCGTCGAGTCGAGGTAGTACGTCCGGTACGACGTGTTCCCCCAGTAGAACCACCGCGCGAGCAGGACTTCCGTCGCCCAGGCGACGTGCGAGATGTAGACGTGCGTCACGCCCGTGCTCGGATCGACCTGGCCGACGATCTCCGTGCAGAACGGCGTGTACGCATATTGGAACGAGCTGTAGACGTCGTACTTCCCGTTCCCTTCCTTCGCGAACCACCCGCCGTCCGCCGGGTTGCCGCCGGTGTTGACGCCGAACCACGTTTCCAGGGCTCCGAAGTTTGCGTAACCCGCCTTCGTGTTGGCGTTCCACCACGATTGGGCATTCCCGGCCGTGTAATTGAGCGGGATCCCGAAGATCCGCTTCGATTCCGCGAGATCCGTCGTGACGTTGACTCGACTCCAGAGGACGAAGCCGTCGAAGCCGGAGCTGGCGAGGGTGGAATCGTAGACGCCGCAGCCCTGGGAGCGGAGCGCCTGATCGGTCGGGGAGTCGAGGTACTGGAGATACCAGTTGATCTTCAGTTGCTGCCCGATCGGGGCCGCATAGTTCCTCACCGGAAGGTAAACCGGCTCGGAGAGGTTGTACCCCGGGGCGTTGATAGCCGTCGCGTTAAACCTGTACGGCGCGTACACGAGCGGGTCGTTGCCCGGGTTATTCCAATGGACGTTCCCGGGGAGCGGATACCAGTTCGTGTACGGATAACTCTCCGACCCGGGGAGGCTCGGATTCGCGTTCGTAGCGCAGAGGGGCCTCCCGGAAACCAACTGGGTCCCCGACGTCGCGTTGAAGCAGTTCGCGTCCGGCGGTATGTCCCCGTACGTGCCGATCGTCGTCCGGTAGTCCCACCACTGGCCGTAGGGCACATTGAAGAAG
>VBMB01000116.1 GCA_005878525.1 Methanobacteriota archaeon | reverse complement strand
CGAGGCTGGCGTGCGAAGCTCGAGGAGAACCTGTACCGCAACTGGCTCGCGAAGAACAAGCTCGTGACCCTCTCCGACCGCGAATTCGACGACATCATCCAGGTCCTCGCCCAGGTGGGCGTCACGAAGCTCAGCGTCCGCGCGATCCTCAAAGTCCTGAAAGAAACGCGCCCCGAGCTCGTCGCGAAGTTCGCAGAGTTCATCTGAGGCGTCCGGGCACGGGAGAAGTCACTTCGACTTCCACGAGAGGCCGCGCGCCCCGACGACGAAGAACACGACCGCGAATCCCAGCGTGATGAGCAGGTATGTGAGCGCCGTCCCGTCGTTCCCGAAGACCATCGTCGCGCGCAGGCCCTCGTTGATATACGTCAACGGCAGGCCGCGGGCCAGCGTCCGGAGGAACGGAGGCATCGCGTCGATCGGGAAGAAGGAGCCCGCCAGGAACATCATCGGGAATCCGATCGCGTTCGCCAGGGCCTCCCCCGTCCCCGGGTCCCGCACGAAGATCCCGAGGACCATCCCGAGCGAGGTGAACTCGAAGGTGCCGGCAATGATCAAGAGCACCGCGAGCGGCGTGAGTGCGGCCTGCATCCCGAACACGACGACTCCCACAAGCATCATGATCGCCACGGAGAGAAACAGCAAGAGGACGTAGAAAACGACCTTCGCAGCGAGCCACTCCGCCTTGCTCAGTTTTGTCGTCGCGAGGAGCTTGAAGAATCTCCGCGTCCGGTACTCCGCGCAGATCGAGGTCATCCCGAACAGCGGCGTCGTGAGGACCGTAAAGCCGATGATCCCGGGAAGGAAGAAGTCGATGTAGCCGAATTGGCGGACCGTCAACTGGGACTCGTCGACGGATACCACTTCCGTGGCGTTCGCGACCTTCAGATTGAACGCCGTTGCGACTGCGGCGACCGCCGAATACACGATCCCGAAGGAGGACTGCGTCCGATCTCCCGCGAGGGTCACGTTCACCTTGGCGCTCGCGTTTCCCATCTCCGCCTGGATGAGTGCCGCCTGGAATCCGGCGGGGATCTGGAGGGCGACGTTGATCGAGTGCGCCCGCATGTAATCCTGGAAGTTCACGTTCGTCGGGATCGCCTGGTACGTGATGAGGGTCGTATTGTTCAATGCTTGAACGAAGCCATGAGATGCAAAGGTGGAATCCAAGTCCTGCACGGCGAGCGGCACCTTCGGGGTTCCGGACGAGCTGAAGATCGCGCCGAACAGGAGGATCAGGATGACGGGAAAGGCAAGGGCGAAGAACGTCCCCACGCGGGAGCGGAGATATTGTCGACCGAACGCCGTGACGTCCGCGAGGATCCGCTTCATGCCGCCAGGACCCCCTCTTCCATCCTCGCGCCGACCAACTTGAGGAACACATCCTCCAGAGTCGAGCGCTTCGTGTAAATCTCCGTCAAGGGAACCTCGATCGAAGCAAGTTTCGCGAGCAGGGGCCGGACCTGACTCGCCATTGGCACGTGCACCAGGACATCGATGCCGTGAAGCTCCGCGGCGATTCCCCGGGAACTCAGCGCCTCATATCCTCCGCGTCTCGCACCCGCGAGCACGATCGTGGTGCCCCCTCCGAACTGCGAGATGAGCGCGGATGGACTGCCGTGAGCCACGATCTTGCCATGGTTGAGAATCGCGACGTCGTCCGCGAGCTGCTCCGCCTCGTCGAGATAGTGCGTCGTGAGGAGGATCGTCCGCCCCTTCCGCTTGAGGTCTCCGATTAGCTTCCAGAGTTCCCGCCGCGCACCCGGGTCGAGCCCCGTCGTCGGCTCGTCGAGGAACAGGAGTTCCGGCTGGCCGACGAGCGCCATCGCAATGCCGAGGCGCCGCTTTTCGCCCCCGGAAAGGTTCAGTGCAAACGTACTCGCGCGGTCCGTGAGCCCGACCGTCTCGATAATATTCGCCACATCGCGATCCGAAACCGCGTGGTCGAAGAGATGCGCCCAGTACGCCACGGCTTCCCTGGGACGCAATCGGTCGAACGGCTCGAAGTCCTGAGGCAGGACCCCGACCCGTTCCCGGATGCGACGATACCCGGAGCGGACGTCCTCCCCGAGGACGCGGGCCTCTCCCGCGGTCGGGTCACGGAGGCCCTCCAGGATCTCGACGGTAGTCGTCTTGCCCGCGCCGTTCGGGCCGAGGAGGGAGAACACCTCTCCCCGGTTGACGTCAAAGTCGATGCCGTCGACGGCGGTGATGTCCGGATACCGCTTCACGAGGCCGCGGACCTCGATCACATGCTCGCCCACGCCCACGTCCCGCGCCGCACGACATCGCGCGGTGCCATGGAGTTTTCGGTCTCCTCGTCCGCGCGAATCCTTGCCATCGACGTTCGTCGCGCCTGGAGACACGACGCCTTTCAATGGTGATAACCTCGGCACCGTCATTAAATAACGCGGCCCGCGCTCGCTCCATCTGTGAAGGTCGCGGCCTGGCGGCAAGCGCGAGCCCTCCTCTGGGTCGGCATCACGCTCGTCATCCTGCTCGGGATCTTTGTCCTCGGCGGGGTCGTCGCGATCCCGGGGCTTCCGTCCCCGAGCCTGGACCTGAGGTCGTTGGCTCCGTGGATCTACATCATCCCGATCCTCGTGGCGACGAAAGCCCTCCTCGAAGTCCTCCGTCCGGTGTTCCGTGCCGCGCTCCGGAGCCATGTGCGATACGAGGCCGACATCTTCGCCCACTTCCAACTGGTATCGTATGTCGTTTGGGGCACCGCGATCGCCCTGGTCCTCTTCGTCCTCCTCGGCGGCGGCACGCAAGGATACAGCCTGCTCGGGACCGGGTTAGTCACCGCGGCGCTGATCTACGTCCTGCAGGAGCCCCTCCTCAACATCGTCGGCTGGGTCGTCCTCGTGACGATGGGCCTCTACAAGCTCGGAGATCGGATCGAGATGAACCAGACGAAAGGGTACGTTGTGGAGATCAGTCCGATGAACACGACACTCCGGGAATTTGGCGGACTCCTCTACGGCGACAGCTTTACCGGCCGGTATGTCACCATTCCGAACAGCCAGGTCCTGAAGGGGAACGTGTTCAACTACACGAAGGACACCCCGTTCGTCTGGGATCAGCTCACTGTGAGTATCACGTACGAGAGCGACCACAAGGTCGCGGAAAAGTTGATCCTCGAGGCCGCGGAAGATGTCGTCGGCCCGATGATGCGAGAGAACCGCGGCCAGCTGCGGTCCAAGTACGAGTTCGCCGACTTGGCGGACTACATACCCGAGGAGCCGCGCGTGGGCTGGGGACTGAAAGACTCCTCCGTGGATCTCACGCTCGTCTACTTCTGCCCGGTGTTCGCGAAGGGCGGTTATCGGACCCGGCTCGTAAAACGAGTTCTCGAGAAATTCGCGAACGAGCCTCGCGTGGAATTTGCGTATCCGCACATGCAGATGGTCCCGTCTGAAGAGAAGAAGGTCAGCGTCGTTCGGTAGCCGCTTCATGTGTCGAGGCCGGGCCGGGCCATCCGTGCAATCTTTATTACCGCGGTTCATTCTCCGAACGAGTGGCTCCTTTCAGATCGTTTTCGACAATTACCGCGGCGGACCATGGCAAGGACGTCACGCTGGCGGGCTGGGTCGAGGATGTTCGGAATCTGGGAGGCATTGCCTTCTTGATCGTCCGGCAGCGGGACGGCACGTTCCAGACGACAATCAAGAAGAAGTCCAATCCGGATCTGTTCAACCTCGCATCGAAGGTGGTCCGGGAGAGCGTCGTTGCGGTCCAAGGACGCATCGATCCAAATCCCCAGGTGCGGAACGGATGGGAGCTCACCGCGACCGCGTTTGATGTCCTCAGCCCCGCCGCGGCGCCGCTCCCTCTTCCGATCGCGGACAAGGTCGGCGCGGACATGGACACCCGTTTCGACAACCGCCCGCTCGATCTACGGAAACC